>JADLHG010000026.1 GCA_020848905.1 Deltaproteobacteria bacterium | reverse complement strand
TCGCATTGGCCGCGAGGCGCCCGGCAGGCAAGGAGCGCCGAGCACCGGAGCGGAGCAGCCTTGTGGCGCTGTGAGCACCGGAGCGCAGGCGCGACACAGCCTGCCGGGATGGATCGCGGCCAAGGTGGCCATGTTCAGGCGTAAAAGAGCAGCCCGAGCGAGAGCTCGTTCTCGCGCGTCACGGCGAGGAGCTGCTTGAGCTCGGCCAGGCGGGCCAGAAAGATGCGGCGCTCGGCGCGGTCGCGCACGTGGCGCTGCGCGAGCCAGGTCTCGTAGGGCATCTCCCCCCCGCCGAGCCGGTGCCACGTCCGCAGGAACTCGTCCACGCGGGCGAGAAAGCGTTCGAGGTTGAAGGCCGCGACGGCGCGCTCGAGGCGCCCCGGGTCGAGCAGGAAGATCGTTCCTTCGTAGTGGTCGTCACCGGCCGCCCATTCGGCGAGCGGCCGGATCTCCTCGTCCGCGAACGACTCGAGGAGCTCGCCCTCCGGCGCGGAGTAGGGGAGCACCTCCACCATGGCCGACAGCACGCCGAGGTCCTCGATCTCCTCCAGGCTCTCCCGGATGGCGCGCTCCGCGAGGGGAGCGTCGTTCAGGTTGAGGAGCGGCAGCAGGTGATGATCGACGTAGCTCCGCCGGTCCCCGGCCCCGTAGGCCAGGGCCGTGGCCATGGCCAGCGTTTCGTAGAGGATGAGGTGCGGCCGCGTCGAGGAGAGCGGCCGGTCGGGAGGCGCCGTCTCGACCATCTCCGTGACCTCGGGGAGCGCGTGTCCGAGGGGGCCCAGGATCGCCCCCTTGATGCGCTCGATGATCTTCAGGAACTGGTGCACGCGGGCCGCGTGGGTCCCCTTCCACAGCGACTGGGTCTCCTTCAGGTCGAGCGCCACGAGGGCGAGACGCTCCTCGTCTTCCTGCTCCGCGTCGTCGTCTTCCGGCTCGCCGTCGTCGTTGTCCTGGTCGTCGCCGTCGTCGTCCTGCCCGTCGTCGTCGAGCTCCGCGCCCTCGTCGCCTTCGCCGCCCTCCTCGTCTTCCTCTTCGTCCTGCTCGGCGAGCGCTTCGAGCTGCATCAGGGCCAGCGCCGACGGCGTGGCGAGATCCGCCGGGTAGTGGAAGCGAAAGAGCGAGCCCTGGCGCAGAAAGCCCGCCGGGAGCTTGACCACGCGCCCGCGTACGAGCGCCACGGTGTGCTCGTCGGCCAGGTCGGCGGCGCTCGGAAGTTCCTCCTCGGCGCCGAGCTCGCTCCAGGCGACCCCGGTCTGCCGCTTGAACTCCGCCTCGAAGGCGGCGCGTCCCTCGCGGGTCCGGCCCTCGGGGTCCTCGGTCGAGAAGCTCGCGAGCTCTCCGGCCCAGCCCCCGATGGCCTTGCCGTCCTTCGCCAGCTCGTAGGCGGCGGACAGGTCCTGCTCGTCCCCCATCGCCAGGAGCGCCGTGCGGCCTTCTTGCGAGAGCTGCGGACCGAGGAGCTCCGCCAGGATCGGCGCGCCGGTCTGCAGGTCGTAGAGGTCGATGCGCCAGAGCCCCGCGTTTGCGCGTCGGGCGCGGGAGGGCGCGACCCGCACCCAGAGGCGGTCGAGCTGCGCCGCGAGCATCGCCTCGTGAATCGACTCGACGGTGTGCTCGGCCGTCGAGACGTAGTAGCCGTGTACCTTCATCCCTCGTTCCTCGGGCGCCGGCCGGCGGCGCGGCCCTGGTATACTACGTCTCCTTGGGCGGTGCACCCGCACGCCCCAAAGGATCCAGCATGGCGATCTCCCTCGGTAGCGAGCCCTCTCCGCTTCGACCGCCCGCGCGGGTGCGCGGCCCGGTGGCGCGTTCCGGGCGCCGCAGCTCGCGCTACCTCACGATGCGCGACGGCGTGCGTCTGGCCGTGGACCTCTGGCTCCCCGAGCCCCGCGAGACCGGCGAGCGGCTGCCCACGATCCTGCGGCAGACCCGCTACCACCGCTCGGTCGCGCTCAAGCCCCTCGCCGCCCGATTCTCCTTCGATGCCCCGTGGGAGCTCTGGGCCGCCGCGCGCCGGCGCTTTCTCGCCGCCGGTTACGCCTGGGTGGACGTGGACGTGCGCGGCTCCGGGGCCTCCTTCGGCACGCGCCCCTGCCCCTGGGCCCCCGACGAAGTGCGCGATGGGGCCGAGGTGGTGGATTGGATCATCGCGCAGCCCTGGTCGAGCGGGCGCGTCGGGGCGGCCGGCATCTCCTACGACGGCACCACCGCCGAGATGCTGCTCGTCAACCAGCACCCGGCGGTGCGAGCCGTGGCGCCCATGTTCTCGCTCTACGACGTCTACGCCGACGTGGCCTTCCCGGGCGGAATCCACCTGGCCTGGTTCACGGAGGCCTGGGCCGGCTTCAACCGCACCCTGGACCGTGACGCCTTCCCCGAGGCCATGGCGCAGGTGATCGGGCTGATGCTCGAGGCGGGGGTGAGCCCGGCCACCGGCCTGCCCCCCGTGTTTGGAAGCCTCTGGGAGCGAGCGGGAGAGCGCGTCGTGGTACCGGCCCTCGCGGCGTTTCTGGGCGCGGTGGTTCGCGGCGTGCGGCGTACCGACGAGGACGGGGACGGCGCGCTGCTCGCGGCGGCTCTTCGCGACCACGCGCAGAACGTGAGCGTGCACGAGGGGGCGATGAAGCTCGTGTACCGCGACGACGCCGGGATCTCGGAGGCGCTCCCCGACGGGACCATCGACACCTTCAGCCCGCACGCGCACCGCGCCGCGCTCGAGGGGTCCGGCGCGGCCGTCTACAGCTACGGCGGGTGGTTCGACGGGGCCTATTCCCACAGCGTGGTGAAGCGTCACCTCGCGGTCCGCACGCCCGGCAGCCGCCTGATCGTCGGCCCCTGGTGCCACGCGGGGCGCCAGCGCATCTTGCCCTTCCAGCGCGGCCTGCCCGCCGGCTTCGACCACACCGCCGAGCTCCTCGCCTTCTTCGACCACCACCTGAAAGGAGAGCAGACGGGGATCGAGCTCTCGCCGCCGGTGCACTACTACACGCTGGGCGAAGAGGCCTGGAAGGCGGCCGACACCTGGCCACCTCCCGCGGCGCGCCCCTGCGCGTTTTACCTCGGCCCCGAGCGCACGCTCGTGGCGGGACGCGCTCCGCAGAGTGCCGACGGCGAAGATCTCCACGCCTTCGATCCTCTGGCGGGGACCGGGCTGCGCTCCCGCTGGCGCGGGCTCCTCGCGCTTCTGCCCGCCGACTACCCCGATAGGGCGCAGCGGGCGCGCACGCTGCTCTGCTACGCGAGCCGCCCCCTCGAGGCGGACCTGGAGGTCACGGGGCATCCGATCCTGGTGCTCCACCTCGCGACCCACGCCGAGGACCTCCAGCTCTTCGCCTACCTCGAGGACGAGGATCCGGGGGGGCGCATCGCGTACGTGACCGAAGGGCAGCTCCGCGCGCTCCACCGGCGGGAGAGCGACCTGGGGCTCGACTACCGGACGCCGGCTCCGCCCCGGGCCTACCGCCGCGGCGACGGCGCCCGTCTCTCCTCGGGCGAGGTCACCACTCTGCGCTTCGACCTGCTCCCCATCTCGTACCTGTTCCGGCGCGGACACTCGATCCGGCTCGTGCTCGCCGGCGCGGACCGCGATCACTTCGCGCCGCCGCCCCATCCCGGGGCCGAGGTGCGGCTCCTCCGCACGGCGGAGCACCCGTCGCATCTCGAGCTGCCGGTGATCGGCTGACGCCCCCGAGCGCCCAGGCTAGCGAGGCGTGAAGGCGAGCTCGAACCCCTCGAACCCCTCGGCCCTCGCGGCCCGCTCGTCGGCCACTGCGGCGCGGACGGTGGCGCCCTTGTCCGCCGGCCTCGGCGTGCTGAAGAAGCCGCGAGGCAAAGCTCCGCCGCCGAGCCTGATCACGCCGGCTCCGACGAGCTCCGCGACGTCGAGGCTCGCCGCATCCTCCTCGACGGGCACGAGGCGCGCCACGGGCTTGCCTCGCTCGGTGATCACCACCTCCTCGCCGCGCCGCACGTGCCGGATCTGTTCCGAGAGCGTCGCCTTGGCGTCGGAGATCGAAATCGTCTTCATGGTCAAGCAGCGTGGCACTGGAACATCCCCTCGGCAACACGCCGCGAAGGGCGCGCCGGGAAGCCGTGGCGGGCGAGGGGGCGAGGTAGGGCGGTCGAGTTCTCGGACATTGGGGGTCTGGAGGGGGCGGCGCGTCGGGCAAGCGCCCCCTCGCGCACCGCCCCGCAGTCGTCGCGCGCCGTGGAGAGGTGCGATGGCGGGTGCCGAGCAGTCCGTGGGGAGAGGTGGCGGGGGGACAGACGAGAGGCGCGACGTGCGGGGCTGCGGACCTCCGGCGACAGCGCCCTGGCGGGCGCTGCTGCCTACGGACGCTGCGCTCGGGGGCCTTGACCCGCCGCGCCGCTGCCGTCGTCGGCGCGCTCGGACGGGCCGAGGAAAGGAGCTAGGCCTGAGCGCCCATGAGGAAGTGCAGGAAGTAGGGGCGGTCGAATCCGGCCCGCATTCTGGAGGTGGCGACGCAGACCTTACGACCCGGGTCGGCGTCAAAGCGTTCTCTGAGGCGAGCACCGTGCGCTCGCGGCTCGTCCGGCTCCGCGAAGGTCGCGGCTCGTCTTGCCGTCGATGGGGATGCGCTTGCCCTTGGCGAGCAGGCGTGAGGCCCGTCGACCCCCGCCCCACGCGGCTCCTAGCACCCCTCGGTTCCCTCGGGCCCTCGCCCGCAGTCCACCCGCCACGCCTACGCCGCGATCACCGGGGACCCTGGGGGGGGCGCGAGGTGACGCGACGCCCGGGCGGCGTCCCGAGTGCCAGCCGCACTCCCTCCCCCCAATCCGCGGCCGGCGCGAGGGCCCGAGCCGCCGCTTGCGCCGGCCCACTCCGCTCCGCTGCCGGCTCATGCAAGCGGCGGCGTCCGCCAGGGCCCGCGTCACGAGCGCCCTAGGCCCCCCCGGTCTCTCCCATCCGGAGAATTCGATCGCCCTGGGGGGCGAGGGGGCCATCCTTGACATCCGCGAGGGGCCCAGAGTATCAGACTGCGTCTTGCTGGCCCGGATCCGCGGCCGGCTCTTCTGACGGGGGCAGCTCCATGAAACGGTGGTTTCTCCACGCCTCGGCCCTGGGTTGGGTGGTTGCGGTCGCGTCCTCCTGCATCGTCGACAATCCGAAGTACTGCGATGCCGACGCGACCTGCGCCGCGCGAGGAGGGCCCGCGCTCTGCCATCCGCTCGGCCACTTCTGCTACGACGGCTGCGACAGCGACGCCTATTGCCTGGATGACTCGCGAGACGGCTACTACGCGCCGCATCGCTACTGCAATCGGGCCACGCGCCATTGTCAGAGCAGTCCCGCGGCGGATGCCTCGCCGACGACCGAGGCGGGGTCGCGCGACGGGGGCGGTGACCTCGGGGGGAGCGATACGGCTTTTTGCGCGGGCAAGGCCAAGGGTGAGCCCTGCGGGGCGCCGAGGTGTGCGGGAGGTGAGCTGACACGCTACGCCTGCGACGGGGCGGGGCTCTGCGAGCTGAGCGCGAGCTCGTGCGGCGGGTACGCTTGCGAGGCGAGCGGCGGCGCCTGCAAGACCGCGTGCGGGGGCAAGGCCGACTGCACGGGGGCCTTCGAATGCGTGGGCAAGGCGTGCACCGCCGCGCAGGAAAACGGCGCTCCCTGCGGCACCAATGCCGCCGCCTGCAAGAGCGGCAAGTGCGTGGACGGCGTCTGCTGCGGCGCGGCCTCCTGCCCCACCTGCCAGAGCTGCGCGGTCAAAGGTAAGGAAGGCGCCTGCGCCGCGCTCGACAAGGGCCCGGCCCCCAGCGGTCAGTGCCCGGGGGATGCGGCCTGCGGCGGCGGGACCTGCTCGGGGAGCGGCACCTGCGGGTATCTGCCGAAGGAGAGCGTCTGCGCCCGCGCCTGCACGGCCGGCCAGCCCGCTCTCTACACCGAGTCGCGCTGCACCACCGACGGCAAGTGCCAGGCCGCCGCTCCCATCGCCTGCGTGGGCTACGCCGTCTGCGCCGCGAGCCCTGCCGCCTGCCCGACCGGCTGCACGGGGCACTCCGAGTGCGTCGCGGGCTCCCTCTGCGACCGCACCCAGGCCCACGCCAGCCCCGCCGGCCTCGGCCGCTGCGTCGACCCTGCGCTCGTGCAGACCGTCCCGGCGGGCGGCCCCATCGGCCCCGAGCTCGCCGCCGCCCGCACGGCCGGCAAGACGCACGTGAAGCTCCCCGCGGGGACGTACACCGAAAACCTCACCCTCCCCTCGGGCAGCCGCCTGACCCTCGTCGGCCTCGGCCTCCCCAACCTCCGCCCCGGGGCCTCGAGCACGAACCAGCCCATCGTCTCCGTCGCTGCCGGAGCGACCGTCGCCGTCCAAGGACTGAACCTCACCCTCGCAGGCGGCGGCGACGACGCCGACGGCCTACGCTGCGCCGGTACCGGTGCCACCTCGCAAGCCTCCCTCACCATCGTGGAGAGCATCATCAAGAGCAACGAAGGTCAGGGCATCGAGGCCGCCTACTGCGCCCTCACCGTGCACCGCAGCGAGCTCCGCTCCAACCAGGGCGGCGGCCTGTCCGCCGCGAACGGCCCCCTGACCCTCACCAACTCTCTCCTCGAAGCCAACGGCAGCCCATCGTCCCCCATCGGCGGCGCCAAGCTCGACCCCGGCGCCGCGAGCGTCTCCTTCCTCAACAACACCGTCGTGGCCAATACCGCGGCGCCCGGCACTGCCGCCGGCGTCATCTGCACCAGCAGCGCCACCAGCCTCACCAACTCCATCATCTGGAGCTATCTCGGCGAGCAGGCCGTCAGCACCTGCAGCGCCTCCTTCTCCGCCCTCAAGGGCTGGACGGGCGGGGGCACCGGCAATCTCACCACCGACCCCCAGCTCGAGGCCGCCCCCTCCTACCGCCTCAAGGCCACCTCCCCCGCCATCAACGCCGGCAATACCGGCGCCGCGGCCGCCTCCTCCCTCGACCTCGCCAATACCCTCCGCATCAAGGGCGGCGTGGTCGACCTCGGGGCCTACGAGCTCAAGTAGATCACAGCTCAGCCTCGCCGGAGGGTCAGCCGAGCTCCGCCGCGCGCCCTAAAGCGGCCACTTTCTGGTTGAGCTCGAGGAGGAGCTTGAGCGCCTGGCCTTCGTCGCGCCAGACGGCCGCGGGGAAGCCGTAGCTGGCGGTGACGGCGTCGTTCATGGCCTCGTAGGCCTCCTGAAGCTCGGGGAGCTCGCCCGCGTCCAGCTTGTTGTGGAGCTTGGTCAAGCCGAGCTGGTGCTTCTTGCAGGCCGCGAGCCGAAGCTTGTCGAAGGTCTCGGCGGCCGCAGCGACGCGGTCGGCGAGCGCGGACTTGGGTCGGTCTCGCGGATCGTACGAGCCGTCGGGGAGCAGCGGAAAGGGGAAGGTCTCGAAGATGGTGGTGTTGGTGTAGCGAAGGTCTCCCTTCAGCGTCGATCCCCGAGTCCAGGCCCAGATGGAGTGCAGGCGAGACTGGAGAACGCCGAAGTGATAGCGGTTCGGCAGCGCGATGACCATGAGCTGGTGATCGAAGCAGGTGGCGGTCGGCTGACGCGACACGATGAGGCGCGGCGACACGCAGGGGACCACCACGGCGTGCTTCATGCCCTTGAGGGCTTCGCGAAGATTTGGGCTGGCTCTCCAGAACTGCCACCAGTTCTTGAAATCCTTCTCTCGCGGATTCTGTTTGCGGACCGGATAGACGTGCTTCCTCACGTGCCGCATCGCGCCCGGATAGCGCTCGGCCTCGTCCTTGGACATCGATCCAAAGTCGATGATCCAGCGGGTGGGCTGCTGATCGATCTCCCGGTTCACGTCGCGGCCCACGAGGAAGGGCCGGATCACGGCGGCTGACGTCGGGTCAGCCGCGATTATCTCCTCGCGCTGCTCGTCCGTGAGGACGAACTCGTTGTTCCCTGGCGTGACGCCCATGAAGCAGATGCCGCGGTTCGCCTCGAGGCGCGCCGCGGCCGTGGCGTCCTCGGAGGCCGTGAGCCCGGGCGAGATCGAGCGCGCCTCGGCACCGTCGAGCGCGAGGAGGCCCTCGTAGGGGCCCATGACCCAGTTCACGATCGAAACATGCACGGCGGCCTCGCCAGGCCAGGGGTACGACTTCCAGGCGTCCGTGATCGTGCCGCCCTTTTCGAGGAGCTGGTCGATCGAGGCTTCACGGCTCTCGTTCTGGGCGATAGAGTTCGTGCACACGTACCCGGCGCGCTCCTGCGGACGAAGGACCTCGAGCGCCTTCGGGAACCAGTACGTGACATAGTCCGCCGCCCGGTTTTTGGGGAAGCGCGCGAAGAGCTCGTCCACGTAGGCGTCGCCGAGCTCGCGTCGCAGCTTGCGCACCCCGAGGTAGGGGGGGTTCGACACGATGGCGAGCTCGCCCTCCGGGCGCGGCCATTCCGTGAAGAGCGCGTCGGCGCAGCGAATCGTCTGGCTCAGGCTCTTGAGCGGCAGCGTCTCCTCGTCCAGGCCGAGCTCCTGCTTCGCGAGGTGCTCTCCGGTCCAGAGCACCACCTTGGCCAGGAACGCCGCGAACGCATCGCGCTCGATGCCGTGAAGCTGATGAATCGTGAAGTACGGTCGATCGGGCGCCGGCCGGATGTCGGCGCGTCGCTTGGCGACCTTGCGCTGGAGCGCGATCCACTTCTGGGCCAGCGCGGCCTCGAGGCGCTTCATCTCGCGATAGACGATGTAGAGAAAGTTCCCGCAGCCGCAGGCGGGGTCGAGGACGTGGTACCGCCGCATCTCCTCGATGCAGCGCTCGGCGTCCTTCGGGAAGCGCAAGGCCGCGATGCGCTGCTGCCAGGGGGTGATGATCGTCGGCCAGACGACGTGCTGGATGTCCGCTTCGCGCGTGTAATGCGCGCCGAGCTCGTGCCGCTCGGCGGCGTCGAGGGCCTGCTCGAAGATCGAGCCGAAGATCTCGGGACGGACATCGCGCCAGTCGAAGTCTCGTGCCGCGCAGTGGATGTCGTGGATCTGCCCCTCGGTAAGGGACACCTTGGCGACGCTGCCGTCGAAGAGCGGGCCGTCGACGTAGGGCACGAGCGGGTTGCGCTTGCCGTCCTGCCGGGCGAAGTCCTCGAAGAGGTGCCAGAGCGGATCGAGCCGCCCTTCGTGGTCGGCGCGCTGGACCGCCAGGGTGAAGAGCTTCGGCGGGATGAGCTCCGTGTCCTCGGCGAACATCGAGAAGACGCACTGCAAGACGAACTTGGAGATTTTTTCGCGGTCCCGGGCTGGATCCGTCGAGGAACGCAGGCTCTCGCGCACGATCCGGCCGAGCACGCTGGCGACCTCGGCCGTGACGCGCTCGGACCGCGTCGAAAGGTCGGGGTCCTCTCCGCGAAGGAAGAGCAGCGCGTCGGCGTGAGCCGGCAGGTCCGTCAAGGGTATGCGGAGCTTCGGCTGGAGCTGGCCGTGCTCTTCGTGCGTGTCGTAGATCCAGATCTCTCGGAAGTTCGAGAGGACCATGTACCGGGTCCGGACGCGCGCCCAGTACCCCAGGAGCTGGTCATGGTGCTTCTGCAGGTCCTCCGACGGAGACTTCATCTCCCAGACACAGACCTTGGCCAGGTACAGATCCATGCGCTGGGTCGTGTAGCTGGCGGCGCTGTCCGTCGCGAAGAGAGACGCCTGTCGTGTCGCCTTCTTGGACGGAACCTTGATCGGGTGCTGCTCGAAGAAGGTGCCGGGCTTGGGGTTCACGTCGTAGATCTCGAGCAGCTTGAGCAGGAAGTGCTGGGCTCCGGTCTGCTCGAGGCCCTCGAAGTAGCGCCATTCGTCGACGAAGATCTGGAGCCTGCGGTAGAGCCCCTCTTGCCAAGCGTCGTCGCGCGTCATGGATGAAGGGGGATGGTTCCACATGGGGGACGAGCGTGTCGAGGGGTTCCTGACTCCCGGGCGCCAGCCCGCCGCCCCGAAGGCATTTCCCCGCCGCGCGCCCCGTACTATCCTCCGGGCTACGCTCATCTCCGACGGAGGACCGGATGCTCGACTGCGCGACGGTGCGGTGGCTTTGGGTGGTGTGTCTCTCGCTCGGGCTCGCCGCCTGCGGGGGGAAAGGGAAGGGGCAGTCCGACGCGGGCGTGAGGCCGCCGAAGCGCAAGGGGAGCGCCGCGGGGGCCGCCGAGCCGGGCAGCCTCGTGCAGCTCCGCCTCGAGGAGGCGATGGGCGACGAGCGAGGGGCCGACCGCGCCAAGGTGGTCCAGGGCACCGCGCTCTCGGCCGCCGAGACGCAGGCGCTCCTCAAGCGGGTGCCCGCGCTCACGGCCGAGGCCGGGGACGAGAAGACCTTCGCGCTCCGCGAGCGTTCGCTCCCCGCGCCGCGCACCGGGGCCACCGTCCACGGCGTCTTCCCGCCCCCCCCGCGCCCGGCCCCCAAGACCCCCGAGGCCACCGGCGCGCTCGAGGTGCTGCGCTTCTCGCCCGACGGGGAGATCCCGCTGGCCCCGAACCTCTCGGTGACCTTCTCGCACCCGATGGTGGCCGTGACCTCGCACGCCGACGCCCTCAAGCAGAGCCTGCCGGTGAAGCTCAAGCCCGAGGTCCCCGGCACCTGGCGCTGGGTGGGCACGAAGACTCTCCTCTTCGAGCCCAAGATCCGCTTCGCCATGGCCACGCGCTACGAGGCGGAGGTCCCCGCGGGGACCCCGTCTGCGGTCGGCGGCAAGCTCGCGCAGGCCAAGCGCTGGACCTTTGCCACCCCCGCGCCGCGCCTCCTGTCGTCGCACCCGCACGGGAGCTCGCAGCCCCTCGAGCCGCTCTTCTTCGCCTCCTTCGATCAGGCGGTGAGCCCCGAGGCCGTGCTTCGCTCGGTGACGCTCGAGGGGGACGGCAAGCGCTACTCCGTGCGACTCGCCACGCCCGAGGATCTGGCGCAGGACGAGCAGGTCCGGCTGATGAGCGCGAGCGCCGAGAAGGGGCGCTGGCTGGCTTTCCGCGCCGTCGAACGCCTGCCCGCGGCGACGATCTTCACCGTCACCTTCGAGCCCGGCACCCCCTCGGCCGAGGGGCCGCTGACCACCAAGGAGGCCCAGCGCTTCACCTTCGAGACCTACGCCCCCCTGAAGATCACGCACCACAGCTGCGAGTGGCGCTACCCCTGCTCGCCGCTCTCGTCCGTGTACGTCTCCTTCAACAACCCGCTCGACGAGGAGGCCTTCGACCCGAAGCGCGTGAAGGTCAGCCCCGCGATCCCCGACCTGAAGGTGGAGGTGCACGGCAGCTCGATCTCGCTCTCGGGCCGCACGCGCGCGAGCACCACCTATCGCGTGACCGTCCCGGCCTCGATGACCGACACCTACGGCCAGCGTCTCGGGGCCGACGAGTCCGTGACCCTGCACGTCGGCAAGGCCTACCCGCGCCTCTTTCACGCGGGAGGCGATTTCATGGTGCTCGACCCCGACGGGGACAAGCACTTCTCCTTCTTTAGCGTGGGACAGCGTAGCCTCGAGGTGCGGGTGCACGCCGTGGGGCCGGACGACTGGGCCGCGTTTCGCAAGTTCGCCGCCGAGGGGATGCGCCAGGTGGTGCCCCCACGCCTGCCCGGTCGGCCGCGCGTGCACCGCGTGATGTCGCCCAAGGGAGGAATGGACGACCTGATCGAGACGCGGCTGGATTTGCGCCCGGCGCTCGCGAACGGCAAGGGGCAGGTGGCCGTGCTGATCACGCAGAACCCGTTGCCGGCGAAGCCCTACGAGCGGCACTACGTGCTGGCCTGGCTCCAGGTCACGGATCTCGCGGTGGACGCGTTCTCCGACGGAGAGAAGCTCCTCGCCTGGGCCACGCGCCTGCGGGACGGACGGCCGGCGGGCGGTGCCGAGGTCACCCTCGAGCCGGTGGGCTCTCGCGTGCGGGCCGACGGCTCGGGCCTCGCGCGTTTCACGCTCCCCGACGACAGCGGCGCCTCCGCGCGCATGCTCGTCGCGCGCCAGGGCGGAGACGTGGCGATCTTGCCGCGCACGACCTACTACTGGGGCAACTACGGCGGGTGGGCCCGGCAGCGGCGCGCCGTGGACACGGTGAAGTGGTTCGTCTTCGACGACCGCCACCTCTACAAGCCGAAGGAGGAGGTGCGGGTGAAGGGCTGGCTGCGGCGCGTGGGACTCGGGCGCGGAGGCGACGTGACCCCGGCCGGCATCGACCGCGTGACCTTCGAGGTGCGCGAGGCGCGCGGCAACCGCCTGACCTCCGGGGTCGCCAAGGTGGGCCCGCTCGGCGGCTTCGACCTGCGTTTCAAGCTGCCGGACAACGCGAACCTCGGCTCGGCCTACGTGAGCCTGAGCGCGCCGGGCCTCTCCCACCTCTCGGGGAGCACCCACAGTCACAGCTTCCAGATCCAGGAGTTCCGGCGCCCCGAGTTCGAGGTGAGCGCCGCGGGGAGCGAAGGGCCGCACTTCATCGGCGGGCACGCCGACGTCTCGGTGAGCGCGAGCTACTTCGCGGGAGGGCCGCTCCCGCACGCCGAGGTGGCCTGGAGCGTCTCGGCCAGTCACGGCTACTTCTATCCGCCGAACCAGTCGGACTACAGCTTCGGCGTGGTGCGCGAGTACAACTGGTGGACGCAGACCCCCACCGCGCCGCTCCCCCCGGCGCAGAGCCTCAGCGCCCACACCGACGGACGCGGGCTGCACCGCGTGCGCATCCACGTGGCGCGGACGGCGCTGCCCGAGCTCGGCGCGAAGAAGGAGGAGCCGGTGCCGCTCCGGCCGCTCAGCGTGGTAGCGAGCGCCACGGTGCAGGACGTGAACCGTCAGAGCTGGACCGCGACGCGCGCGGTGCTCGTGCACCCGGCGCGCCACTACGTCGGCCTGAAGACCGAGCGCTTCTTCTTCGAGCGCGGTCAGCCGCTGAAGGTGGACCTCGTGGTCAGCGACCTGGACGGAAGGCTCGTCCCCGGTCGCGCCGTCGCGGTGCGGGCCGTGCGCCTCGAGTACAGCTACCGCCGCGGCAAGTACGAGGAGGATGAGCTCGACCCGCAGCGCTGCGACGTGACCTCCGCGGTCAAGGCCGTCTCGTGCACCTTCACCAGCCAGAAGGGCGGCTCGTACCTGATCCAGGCCACCGTCAAGGACCCCGAGGGGCGCGCGAACCGCAGCGAGCTCACGCGCTGGGTCGCCGGGGGACGCGTGCCCCTCGAGCGCAGCCTCAAGCAGCAGGAGGTGCGGCTCATCGCCAACAAGAAGCTCTACGAGCCGGGAGAGACGGCGGAGCTGCTGGTGCTCTCGCCCTTCTATCCGGCCGAGGGGCTGCTCACGCTGCGGCGCGCCGGGCTCCTCGAGGAGCGCCGCTTCCAGTTGACCGGCCCGACGACGACCCTGCGTGTCCAGCTCACGCCCAGCGGAGGGAGCGGGCTCTGCGCGCGCGAGTCCTCGCAGTACGACGCCGACGCCTGCCAGAAGCACCGTGAGGGCTTCATGCCGAACCTCCCGGTGCAGGTGAACCTGGTCGGCTCCGCGCTCAGGGTCAGCGACGACGGTGTCGAGCTCGCCAACCTGCCGCGCCGGCCGGCCTACGCGCGCGGAAACGTCTCCCTCGCCATCTCCACCAAGCGGCGCGAGCTCCAGGTGGAGGTCAAGTCCTCGCCCGAGAAGACCGAGCCCGGGGCGGCGACCAAGATCGCCGTCACCGTGCGCGACGCGGCCCAGAAGCCGGTCGCGGGGGCCGAGGTGGCGCTGGTGGTGGTGGACGAGGCGGTCCTGGCGCTCAGCGGGTACCGCATCGGTAACCCGCTCCACACCTTCCATCCGTACCGCTGGGACGGGGTCGAAGACCTCTACCTGCGACAGTGGGTGCACCTGGCCGACCCCGAGCTCGTGACGCGCACCGACCAGCGCCGAAACGAAGGGGGCGGTCCCGGCGGCGGCGGGCGAGCGCGCACCGGAGCGCTACGAGAGGAGTCGAAGACCAGCGCCGATCGCGCTCCCGCTCCAGCGGCGACGGCGGCCCCTGCCTCGCCCCCCAAGCAGGCCATGGCCAAGAGCCGCGCCGCGGGGGGCAAGGACGACGAGAGCGGGCTCGCTGGGCTTGCCCGCGCGGGCGAGGCGGCTCCCAAGCCCATCGCGCTGCGCAAGGACTTCTCGGCGCTGGCGCTCTTCGCGCCGTCGCTCTCCACCGACGCCCAGGGGCGCGTCGAGGTCCCCTTCAAGCTGCCCGACAACCTGACGCGCTACCGCATCATGGCCGTGGCGGTGGCCCGCGAGCGCTTCTTCGGCAACGGCGAGGGGACGCTCACCGCGCGGCTGCCGCTCATGGTGCGCCCCTCTGCGCCGCGCTTCCTCAACTTCGGGGACCGCTTCGAGCTGCCGGTGGTGCTGCAGAACCAGACCGACCAGCCGCTGCCCGTGAAGCTGGCCGTGCGGGCCACGGGTGCCGAGCTCGTGCAGGGGCAGGGGCGCGCGCTCACCGTGCCGCCGAACGATCGGGTGGAGGTGCGCTTCCTGACCACGACGCTCCACCCCGGCACCGCGCGCTTCCAGATCGCCGCCGCCGCGGGGAGCCACGCCGACGCGGCCGAGCTGTCGCTGCCGGTCTGGACGCCGGCCACCACCGAGGCCTTCGCCACCTACGGCACGGTGGACAAGGGGGCGGTGGTGCAGCCGGTGAAGCTCCCCTCGGGTGTCTTCACCGAGTTCGGCGGCCTGGAGGTCAGCACCTCTTCGACGGAGCTGCAGGCCCTCACCGACGCCGTGCTCTACCTCGTCTCGTACCCCTACGAGTGCTCGGAGCAGCTCTCCTCGCGCATCCTGGCCGTCGCCGCGCTGAAGGACGTGCTCTCGGCCTTCAAGGCCAAGGGCCTTCCCTCGCCGGCGACGATCCTGGCGGCGATGGATCGCGATCTGAAGCGCCTGCAGGGGATGCAGAACGGCGACGGCGGCTTCCCGCTCTGGGAGCGGGGGCGCCCCTCCTGGCCCTTCGTGAGCATCCACGTCACGCACGCGCTCGTGCGCGCCAAGCTGAAGGGGTTCGCCGTGCCGCCGACGATGTACGCCTCGGCGCTCGCGCACCTGCGCAACATCGAGAGCTACATCCCGTCCGAGTACAGCGAGGCCACGCGCCGCGCGATCGTGACCTACGCGGTCTACGTGCGCTCCCTCTCGGGAGACGCCGACGTCGTGAAGGCCAAGGGGCTCTTCTCGCTGCTCAAGCAGGAGAAGGACCTGCCGCTCGAGGGGGTGGCCTGGCTCTACCCCGTGCTCTCGGGGAGCCCGCAGGCCAGCGCCGAGGTGACCGAGATCCGCCGCCTCCTGCGCACGCGGGTGAGCGAGACGGCAGCTACGGCCCAGTTCGCCGCGAGCTACGGCGATAGCAACTATCTGCTGATGTACTCGGACCGGCGGTTGGACGCGCTCTTGCTCGAGGGGTTGATCAAGGATCAACCCGAGAGCGATCTGATCGTGAAGCTCGTGCGCGGCCTCCTCGGCCATCGCAAGGAGGGGCGCTGGGGGAGCACGCAGGAGAACGCCTGGGTCCTCCTCGCGCTCGACAAGTACTTCCACGCCTACGAGAAGGTGACGCCGAACTTCGTTGCGCGGGCCTGGCTCGGCGAGCGCTTCGCCGGCGAGCACCGCTTCAAGGGGCGGACGACCGAGCGGCACAGCATCCTGGTGCCCATGGCCTTCCTCGCGCAGGGGAGCGGCACGAACGACCTAGTCCTGGGCAAGCAGGGAGCGGGGCGCCTCTACTACCGCATCGGCATGAGCTACGCGCCGAAGGACCTGCGCCCGCCCCCCGCGAGCCACGGCTTCACCGTCGAGCGGACCTACGAGGCGGTGGACAAGCCGGAGGAGGTGAGGCGGGACGCGCAGGGGGTCTGGCACGTCAAGGCGGGGGCGCGCGTTCGCGTGCGACTCACGCTCGTGGCGCCCGCCCGGCGCTATCACGTGGCGCTCGTGGACCCGCTCCCCGCCGGCCTCGAGGCGGTGAACGCGGCGCTCCTCGGCAGCGCGCAGCCCGTGCCCGCGGCACCGTCGACCGGCGCGCCCCCTCCCTCCGGCGGGCGCTTCCGCGGAGGTCTCGGGCGCTACGCCGCGTCACCGGCCTACTACCATTCGTGGCTCTACTGGGGGCGCTGGTACGAGCACGAGAACCTGCGCGACGAACGCGCGGAGGCCTTCGCCTCGCTCCTCTGGGAGGGCGTGCATACCTATAGCTACGTCGCGCGGGCCACGACGCCGGGTACCTTCGTCGTGCCGCCGCCGAAGGCCGAGGAGATGTACCACCCGGAGACCTTCGGCCGCGGCGCGGGAGATCGCCTGATCGTCGAGTAGTCCGCTCCCACGTCTGTCGGCCCACGCGTCGGTGGCCACTCTGCGCGCCACGATGGGGTCAATACACCTACAACGCGCTACACCGCAGCGTGACGCCAGCACCTGCTGGCCTGGATAAGCCGCCAAGAAGAAAAACGAAGGCATTTTCGCAGGCTTTGGCCCGTGGATTGCACGCTTCGCCCGCCCGGTGCGGAGAGGGACCGGGGTCACCGCTGGCGCGCCCACCTGAGGCGCCGAGGAGGAGTAAAGACGATGTATCCACGGCAAGCAGCATGGCGGCGAAACGCGGGGCGGCGGCGAGGCGGATGGCTCGCGCTCGGGGGCCTGTCCCTGGCCCTTGCCGGGTGCGGCGGCGCGGCCAAGACGACGCCCGCCGACGGCTCGACGGTCAAGCGGGACGGCGGGTTCCTCCCGGGCAGCGATTCGGCGCTCCCCGGTAAGATCGGCACCAACTGCAAGCCGGTGGGGACGGTCGCGATCCACACCAGCACGAACGGCAAGGCGCCCTGGATGCCGCGCCTGGCGTGGGCGAACGATCAATACGGACTGACCTTCGCGCAGGAGACGGTGGTCTCCAGCACGGTGAAGACCAACCCGATGTTCCTGCGCCTGAGCAAGGACGGCAAGGCGCAGGGCGAGCCCGTGGCGCTCACCAAGGACCCCAGCGCGCGCATGATGGAAGGGGTGGCCATCGCCAACTCCGGCAAAGACTTCGTGGTGGTCTGGGGGGACAACCGCGAGGCCTCGGACAAGAGCGACCTCTACTTCCTGAGCCTCAGCGAAAACGGCGAGCGGCTGGCCGCCGGCGCGGTCTGCAAGGACCCGGGCTGCGGCGAGGTGAAGGTCACCACGTCGACCAAGGCGGGCTATCCGTACCTGCTCCGGCCGGGCTTCGTCGAGGCGGGCGGGGCGAACCAGCTGGCGCTCACCTGGCGCGATAGCCGCAACTCCAAGACCACGCCCTATCCTCCGTACGAGTCCGGACGCAGCGACGTCTACTTCAAGGTGATCAAGGCCGACGGCGCGGAGCTCGTGCCGGAGAAGCGCATCACCACCGACACGTCCAAGAAGGCGCCCTTCTCCCCGGAGCTGGCCTTCGACGGCAAGCAGTACGCCATGGTCTGGCGCGACTTCCCGACGGGGGGGAGCAACGAGCACTTCTTCCTGCTCCTCGGGCAGGACGGGACGCCGGTCGGCACGGAGAAGAGCCTGAGCAAGAGCTACGGCCTGCTCGACTCCACGCCGGACCTGGTTTACGCCGGCGCCGAGTTCGGCATCGCCTTCTCGGAGAATCCGTCCAAGGACAAAGGCATGGTGCAGTTCTCGCGCATCACGAAGACCGGCGACCTGCTCGCGGCGCAGACGGTGAACGCGGCCGGCTCGCCCTGCACCCCGGCCGTCTCCTACAACGGAGAGCGCTACGCCGTGGTCTGGCAGGACAACTGCGGCAAGGAGGGCTCGAAGCTGGTCTTCGCGATCCTCGATGACGCGGGCAAGCCCATGAAGGCCGACGGCAAGAGCTGCGTGAGCGATCCGGACGAGCGCTGCGGTCTCGTGACGCTGTCGCCGGACGAGAAGGGGACGGCGTCCTTCCCGGAGGTCATCTCCGTGGGTGGAGCCTACGCCGTGGCCTGGATGAACGCCCCGCAGAAGCAGATTCTTTTCACGCACGTGGTCTGCAGCGCGCAGTAGCGTGGGGGGCGGCCCGCCGGGTGGGGGAGGCCCGCGCCCGGCCTGGTCGCCGCCAGCGAATCGCGTATACTCCCTTCGTTGTGTTGCCACCCCCAAAGGAGATTCGACATGCGTAAGTTGATCGTAGCTGCCACGACGGCCCTCGCCCTGACCTTCGCTTTCTCGACCGCCTTCGCCTGTGGCGAAGAGGGCAAGCCGGCCGCCGCGAAGAAGGGCAAGAAGGGCAAGAAGGGCGACAAGGGCGGGGACGAGGGCGAGAGCAAGCCGGAGACGAAAGAGCGCAGCTAGGTAGCTACCGCAGCAGGTCGCTCGCGCCGAACTCGAACCGGTAGACGTCGAGCTGGCCCGAGCCCGTCACGTCGTGGTCCACGCCCATCGAGCCCAGCGTGCGGCCGAAGCGGTCGCGCGCCTCCACGAGCAGCTGGTACCGTCCGACCCGGAGCCCGGAGAAGTTCCGGCCGGTGCTCCACGCCCCGCCCCGGCAGTCCACGCGCACCTGACGGAACTCGGGGCCGTGGGCCTCCGCCACGAAGTAGTCCACGCCGAACCGGTCGCACTGACTGAGCCAGCCTACCCCCTCGAGCGTCCACTGCACCTCCAGGTCCCCGAGCCGCGTCGCCGGCACGGGCGTGTCTACGTAGACCGACGGCACCTCCGCGCCCACCTCGATGAAGCAGCCGGTGCCGAGCAGAGCGGAGAGCGCGAGGGTGGTTCCGAGGACCAGCGTCGTTGTTTTCATGGCTCATCTCCTTGGGGTGCCTTCGTGTGGCGACCCCGTCTGGAGGGGGTAGAGAGCATCGCCCGTGCCAGGCGCCCTCCCGCGTGGCCCTTGGGTTTTCCCCGAGGGTGTGAACGTCCGGCGACGCCATGAGTCCGTGCACCCGTCGTCCGGCGACATCGCGTGCCCGTGCGCCGGATCATGGACGCCGCGTGCGAGGCTGACCTAGGCTCCAGGGCCATGACGCGATATCCATGGCTCGGAGGCGCCGCGGCAGTTCTGGCCACGGCCTGGCTTGGGGGCTGTTCCGCACACCTACACGTCGCGCCGGGGGAGGGAAACCTCGTCACGAGTCCCGGAGTGCTTGGCGTGTGGGCCGACTGGATCAAGGAGAAGCGAGACGGCTACGACGTGCGGCTGAACCTCATCAGCGAGTCGCAGCAGGTGCTGATGATCCACGCCAGCCAGCTGCGCTGTTTTCGCGGACGCTATCCCGGAGTCATCCATAGCCGGCACCTCGAGCGCCGGCCGGTGCTCCTCCTCGGGCCGCGTGCCCGCGCGGTGCTGGTGCTGCACTGTCGCTTCAACGCGCCCGTCCCGGGGGCGCCGGCCGTGGAGATCGCGCGGGTGCACGAGAACCCGTCGGGGGATGGGATGACGCCGGGGCAGGTTCTCGCGCAGGACCTCAGGTGGGAGGCGGGCGGTGGAGGGGGAGCGGGACGGGGCACGCCCTCGGCGACGCCGCCTGCGCCTCCGCCGGCGGCTCCCCCGCCCGAGGGGACCCCCGAGGGGGCTCCCGAGACAGAGGCGCCCTCGCCACCGACGCCGTGACCGACGGTGCCCGCGGCAAAAACTTCTACACATCGCGACGGGGGTTTGTCACACTTTCGGGGTGCTGAAAGGCGGTTGCTGAGAACGCGTTGGGTTGGCCGAAGCCACAGCTCCTGACGGGGGGCAGAAGACGCCACGTCGCGGCGTCGCAGAGCATGCCGGTCCACAAGCTCGTCGGAGGTGGGCCCCCGCCCGCCACGCACGACCTGATCGACAGCCGCATCGGGATCCACGACAGCAATCACTTCGAGGTCAAGCTCGACTACTCGATCGACCCCAAGCTCGACCAGACGCGGTACCGCGTCGAGACCTACTTCTTCGTGCCGCGCAGTCTCGGGATCAACAGCTACACCTACTCGCGCGAGCAGTTCTACAGCGACATCCAGGCCTACATCCGCTTCAAGACGCCGCAGGCCTCGCTCGGGTCGCTCTGCGAGGAGGACAACCGTCTCTCGCCGCTCGCTCGGTTGGCGAAGATGGTACCGAAGGTGCTGAAGGACCCGCGGCGCGAGGACTACCTGAACCAGATCAGCTACGACCTGCGCCTCGTGGGCTGTCTCATCCGCGCCAATCTCCGGGATCGCGTCACGACCCAGTGCGAGCGGTTGGAAGCGGCGAACGGCGACCCGGCTCGCCGCGCGGCGGTGGTGGACGACGTGCGTGCGAGCGGTCGGCGACTGATCGCGGAGCTCGAGGCGGTAGTGACGCGCTTCCGCGAGCTGCGCCCGGCGCTGCTCGACCCGGTCCTTCCCGCGTGGCTCAGGGAGACGCACCAGTACGTGGACGAGTACCTGAGCCTGGCCAGCGAGACGCACCTCACGCGCCTCGTCGAACAGATCGACCACCACGCCGAGCTGCGGCCGGCTCTCGAAGAGGTCCGGCAGAAAGCCCGCGACCGGCTGCTCGCCGAGCGGGAGCACCGGCGCGGCTCCGGGTACCCGAGCGTGCTCGACGGAGGCGGCAGTCGCGAGCACTTCGTCTACCGGCAGGGTCTGCTCAAGAAGTTCGTCATGTCGGTGCTCTTTCTCGAGATCAGCAAGGAGAAGGAGGGGCGCCGCATCGCCGACCTAGGGGCGGCCATCGCGGCGGGGCTGGCCATGCTCGTGGCCACGGTGGCCGGCGTCTTCGCGCAGCAGCGCTACGGCCTGAACACCTGGCCCTTCGTGGTGGCGCTGGTCGTGAGCTACATGCTCAAGGACCGGCTCAAGGACTGGCTGAAGCTCTACTTCTCGGCCAAGATGACGCGCTTTCTCGCCGACTACGACGTGCGCATCCACGACCCGCTGCACGGCGTGAACATCGGCCGCTGCCGGGAGGCCTTCAGCTTCATCGGCAAGGAGAAGGTTCCCTCGGAGGTGCTCTCGTTCCGCCATCGCGATTCGAAGACGATGATCGAGACGAGCGGCAAGCCCGAGGTGGTGATGAAGTACGAGAAGGAGATCACGCTGCTTGGCAGCTCGATCGCCAATCTCGACGACCTGCATCACGACATCAACGACATCATCCGCTTCGACATCTCGCAGTTCCTGGTGCGCACGGACGACCCCGTGGCGGCGGTGCCCGCGTATCAGGTCGAGACGGATCGCGTGGAGCTCGTGGAGTGCCCGAAGGTCTACCACATCAACGTGGTCTTCGTGCTGCGGGCCCAGACGGGCGAGGCGGGCCGGGTCACGATGGAGCGCATCCGCGTGATTCTGGACAAGCGCGGGATCCGCAAGCTGGAACAGGCGTAGCGCGGGTCCGCGCCTCGGACGCGCGGCGCGTCGCGCCTACTGCGTGACGAGCTTGAAGCGCAGGCGCAGGAAGTTCACCGGCGCGCCCTTGGTGACGCTGTTCGGGCACTGGCTCCCCGACAGGGTGAGCAGCTGGCCGTCCACCAGGCTCGCGGCGCTCGGCTTCACGAAGCAGGTCCCCACCTCCTTGTGCCACTTGAAGCCGTTGTCGTCCACGACGCGGCAATGGGTCCCCGCGAGCAGGCTCGTGATGCCGACCGGGAGCTTGAGGCGGAAGGGGGGCAGCGAGGTGAGCTGTCCCTTGGCCACGTCCCAGCTCGCGTAGTAGCGGTCCGTCACGGGATGCGCGCCGTTGTCTCCCCACTCGTCACAGGCCACGTACAGGTCGGGCGAGCTTCCATCCTCGTCCTTCCACACCGTCGGGTTCACGCTGGCGTCCACCGCGTGCACCGTCCATTTGGTGTCCGTGAGTCCGTCGGGGCAGGAGCCCTGGGTCGCGGCCACGCTCCAGCCCGAGCCCGTGCAGCCGTAGCAGCGTCCGTCGAGGCCCAGCCGGTACCGCTTGCTCCCGTAGGTGGCGCCGCACTCGTTCGCCTTCCAGAGCCCGCCCGTCCCCACGCATTGCTCTACGGCGCGGTTGTTCTGGATGAAGCACTCGCTCGAGCAGCCCCGGACGGGACACGCGTTCGGCGGAGTCGGGGTCGGCGTGGGCGAGGGAGAGGTACCGGTGCCGGTGCCCGTGCCCGTGCCGATGCCGCTGTCCCTGTTCTTTGGCAGTCCGCCGTCGGCGCCCTTGGTGGACTCGGCGGCCGCCGCCTTCGCGCACACGCCGCCCGTGCCGGAGACCTCGCACCGGCTGCCCATCTTGCAGCCGCCGCACGCTGCCCCGCCGGTCCCGCATTGCCCGTCGAGCAGCCCCGTCACGCAGGCCGTGCCCTCGCAGCAGCCCCCGCAGGTTCCTGGCCCGCAGCCCGCGCTGTTCTGGCAGGTGCCTCCCTGGCAGGTGCCGCCGCTCGCGGTGCAGCTCACGCAGGCTACCCCGCCGAGGCCGCAGACCTCGTCGCTCCCCCCCTCCTGGCACTGACCCCCCGCCGTGCAGCAGCCGTTGCAGTTGTGGGGGCCGCAGCCCGCCACCGAGGGGGGCGGCTCGGGCGTCGCCTCCCGGTCGTTCAGCGGAGCGCAGCCTCCGGTGCCGAGAGAACAGGCGAGGAAGAGGAAACCGACCGCCCACGTGCCGTGCGCCATTCTCGGGGATCGAAGCAAGCCCTGGACCAGCCCTGCCCGACCGGCACGGGTCCAGGGATCTCCGGGGTTTTTCGCCTGCGCGACCCGTGCAGCTCCCGTCGAGCGCTTCCGCGCCCCTCAACCCGGGTGCGTCAGAACCCGGGATCTCTGGGGACAAGTGACGCCATGCCCGGGTGCGGCCCTGGCCGCCGGCCCAGCCGTCAGGCAACCCCGGTGGGCCTCGGGGAATGCCGTAACCACGCGTATGTTCGCGTCTGCGGCGCGGGTGGTCGTGGTGTGGTTCTTGCTCGTCCTTCCGGGCTCGAAGGAGGCCGTTCCGCCCCGATGCAGAGGTCGTCCCTGAGTCGCCTCGCCGCCCCGGCCCTGGTCGCGGCGCTCCTCTTCGTCCATCCCCTCACCATCGAGGCCAAGGGACCGGCCCCGGCGCTTCAGAGCGCCGATTCGCCCGCCCGGCCCGGGACGCAGCTCTCGGGGCGACTCCGCGCCCAGCGCGCGCTCCTCTACGGCGTCGAGTCCTGTCGCGTCGCGGGGGTGACCTTCGTGGGTCGTCGGCTCTATCGCCCGGTGCTCGAGCACGGCCGCCAGCTTCTCGAGTGGGTGGGCTCCATGTTCCGCAAGTACGTCTCGGCGAGCGCCCCCGACGCCCACTCCGCGCGCTGGAAGAACGCCGAGGCCTGGCACGATCATGGCGAGCCCCACATGGGCTTCGGGCACGAGGTCTACGCCGGCTCGCCGCTCATCACCTCGCCGCTGATACCTCCGACAGGGGCCACGATCAAGGAACTCGGGGAGCAGGTGCGGGTGGTCGGCCGCGACGACTACGTGCGCAAGGTGGAGTTCGGCGCCGCCGTGAACACCTCCGGGATGAGCTACCCGCAGCTCTCGGCGCGTGCGCTCGTGGCGCTGCTCTACGCCCACGTGAAGCTGGCCAAGGCCGGCGTCCGCCAGACCTACAGCACGGGGGAGGGCGGGCCGCACATGCACCTCGCCGTGCTGAGCGGGGACGGGGAGGCGCTCAAGGCCTTCGTGCTGGCCCACGGCGCGCAGCTGGGCGACATCCGGCCCGGCAGCTACGCCGAGGCCAAGGTGCGCGTCTTCATCGATCGTCTGATGAAGGAGCGGCAGAAGCTCTTCGCCGACCTCTCCCCCGAGGACGTGAAGAAGGCGCAGATCGTGATGCAGTTCGGCTCGGCGCTGAATGGCGTGCGGGGCGCCGACGGACGTATCGACTGGACGCGCCTGAAGGACCTCGGGGCGAGCCCCTACGTCGCCATGGTGCAGTACAAGCTGAAGCAGGCGGCCAAGCGCGGGGCGCGGGTGGACGCGAGCAAGCTCTCCCCGATCGCCGCGGCCGTGCGCAATCTGTCGCGCAAGAAGGACGCCGCGTCGCCCCCCACCACCGACGAGTTCAGCAGCTTCGAGTCCATCGCGCGGCTCGTGAAGCGCACGCGCCAGGAGGTCCGCAAGCCCGTCTCGCTCAAGTTCGGCGTGGGGAGCGTGCAGGACACCTACACCTTCCTCAAGTTCCTCGTCGAGAACGACGCGCTGCCCGATCACCTCCAGCTCGACGGTGCGGACCGCGACTTCAGCCCGGGGAGCGGGAACGCCACGCCGGGCGACAACACGAGCCTGCCGATCAACGAGGCGACGATCGTCGTGGACGCGATCCTCAAGAAGCTCGGCGTGCGGGACCGCGTCTTCGTGGAGTCCACGGGCGGGGCCCTCGCGCCGGCCGACGTGGTGGAGAAGCTCGCCCTCGGGGCCGACGGGGTGGGGGCCGCGCGGCTGATGCTCGGGGTCGGCGTCGGGTGCCGGATGGCGCGGCACTGCGACGGGGCCGGCAAGCTCGGCTGCCCGTGGGGGATCGCCTCCAAGGACGATGCGCTCGCCACCTACGCGCTGGATCCGGTGAAGGTGGGGCAGCGGGGGGCGCTCGGCGCGCTGGCCTTCAACCGCAAGGTGGCGCTTAACCTGGCGGAGACGGGGACGCGCGACTGGCGCCTCTTCCGGCAGAGCCACGGCCTGCACGTCGCGGACAACCAGCTGCTGAAGTACGACGAGGGGCTGCGTCCGCAGAAGCTTCGAGACTATTACCGGCACGTGGCCGGTCTCGTGCCGGCGGATGTCGCCTCCCCGGACGAGCTGGCGCGGCTGGTCTTCGGCGGGGCGATGCCCGCTCCGGCGGCGCGTTGACCGCGACGGACCACGCCGTTCCCCTGGCCGAGGTCGTGCGCTCCGGGCGCCGCGAATCCCTGCACCACGGGGTGCTCGCCGTCTGCGACGCCGCGGGGCGCGTGGTGCTCGCGCGCGGCGAGCCGGGCCTGCGCACGTACCTGCGTTCGAGCGCCAAGCCCTTTCAGGCGGTAAGCGTGCTCGAGCTCGGGACCGCGGAGCGGCTGGGTCTCACCGAGGAGGAGCTGGCGGTGATCGTGGCCAGCCACGGCGCCGAGCCTTTCCAGCTCGAGCTCGTCGCGTCGATCCTGCGCAAGGCCGAGCTCACCGAGGAGGCGTTGCAGTGCGGGCCGCACGACCCGCTCCACCGGCCGTCGGCGGCGGCGCTCGCCGCGCGGGGGGAGACGCCCCGCCGCGTGCACAACAACTGCTCGGGCAAGCACGCGGGGATGCTCGCGGCGTGCCGCACGCAGGGCTGGCCCGTCGAGAGCTACCGCGACCCCGCGCACCCTCTGCAGGAGCGAAACCGGCGCACGCTGGCCGCCTTCGCCGGCATCTCCGCGGACGGGCTCGCCGTGGGCGTGGATGGGTGCGGCGTGCCCTCCTTCTACCTCTCGCTGGCCGAGGCGGCGACGGCCTTCGCGCGGCTGGCCACGGGGGCTGCGGATCGACCGGAGCATCACGCGGCGGCGACGCGGGTGCTGGCCGCGATGCAGGGCTTTCCGGTCCACGTGGCCTACGAGGGGCACTTCGGGGCCTTGCTCTCGGAGCACCTCGGCCCCGAGGTGGTGGCCAAGGGCGGCGCGGAGGGGGTCTTCTGCCTCGGGCTCCCGGGCCTCGGGCTCGGCCTCGCCTGCAAGATCCTGGACGGCGCGAGCCGCGCGGTGCCGACGGTGGTGCTCGCCGCGCTAGGGCGCCTGCTTCCCGTTGCGGACCTCGAGCCTCTCCGCGCGAAGGCGCTGCGGCCGGTGAAGAACACCCTCGGAGAGGTGGTCGGCGAGCTCCGCCCGGTCGGTCTCTGACGGGTCTTCTCCGTCGGACGGAGATGCGGTAAGCCTCCGTCGAGCCACTCGCCGCGAGGCCACCATGGAACACCGCATCGAGCACCTCTTCGACGTGCCGGAAGACCGCCTCTGGCAGGTCTTTCTCTTCGACGAGGAGTACAACGACGGGCTCTACCGGCACTTGAAGCTGAAGGTCGAGGGGCGGCAGCTCGAGCGCGAGGGAGAGGGTGAGAGCCTGGTGGTCCGGCGGACCGTCGAGATGGTGCCCGACCGGCAGATCCCGTCGGTGTTGAAGGCCATCATCCGGGGCGCGACGCTCGTGCGCGAGGAGGGGCACTTCAAGGCCCGCGAGCGGCGCTTCGAGATCGCGCTCGTGGTCCCCATCTTCGGCAACCGGGTGGACTACGGCGGCTGTTTTCTGTGGGAGCCCGTGGAGGGCGGTCGCAAGACGCGTCGCATCTGGGAGGGCTACTGTCGCGCGCGCATCCCGCTCGCGGGAGGAGCGCTCGAGCGGTACCTCCTCGGTGAGATGGAACGCGGGCTGGCTCTGGCCTGCGAGTTCGCGACGGGCTACTTCGCGACCCACGCGGCGTGAGGCCCCGGACCGCCGGAGGCTAGCCGCAGTTGCCGCCCCCTTTGCAGGTCTTGCCCGGCGGGCAGCAGACCGGGAAGCTCCCCGAGGAGCACTGGCGCTCGGTGGGGCAGCAGCAGCCCTTGGCGAAGCACTTCCCGCCGGTGCAGGCGGCAGGCGGCCACGAGGCGGTCGCGCACTCGCTGTCCGCGGCGCTGCACCCCGTCGAGGCCCCCTTGTCTGCGGTCGTTCCCTTGTCCCCCGTGGTCCCCTTGTCGCGGCGCCCGCCGTCGCTGCGTGGCTGGCCGTCGTGAGACGCGCCGGAGTCGAGCCAGCCGCTTCCGACGTCCCACGAGCCGCTGCCCCAGTCGGCGTAGACGCCGCGATCGCGGTAGCTGACGCCCTTGTCGAGCTGGCTGCGGTCCTTGACGGGGGCGCAGCCGAGGGGAACGAGGCATACGGAGAGGGCGCAAAGAAGGAGCTTCATCCCTCCTTCATAACGTGGGGGGCGTGGGTCAGGCAAGGCGGCCCTGGCGCAACGCGGACACCGCCGGGCTTAGGCCGGCTTCTGCCGTCCGGCGGCGACGAGCCGGGCGACCATCTCTCGCACGTTCTGCGGGTCGAAGGGCTTGTTCAGGCGCGGGTTGGTGGTCTCGGCCAGGAAGGCTTCGGCGCGCGGGGTGAACGCACCGCCCGTGACGAGCACGATGCGTCGGGCGGCCTCCCCGTCCAGCGCCGCCAGCCACCTGTAGAGGTCGATCCCCGACATGGTGGGCATCGTCACGTCGCAGAGAATGAGGTCGAAGCCACGATCGGTGGCCAGGATGTTCTGCGCCTCGGCACCGGAGGCTGCCTCGACCACGGTATAGGTCTCGAGGATGCGGCGGAGGACTCCCCGAACCAGGGGCTCGTCGTCCACGATCAACAAGCGTCCCTCGGAAGGCGCTGGTGCCGGCCCCGTCGTCTCCCCCATAGCCTCCTCCGCCGCGTCGGTGGACAGAGCGGCCTCGCGGGCCTCGTCCGCCGCCCGCAGCCGCACGGTGAACGCGGCGCCTCCATCGGGGTGGTTTCGCGCGTCCAGTCGGCCGCCCAGCGCCTGCACGATGCTTCGCGAGATCGAGAGCCCGAGCCCCGTGCCGCGTCCCGGGGGCTTCGTGGTGAAGAAGGGCTCGAAGATGCGGGCTCGCACGGCCTCCGAGATCCCCGGCCCGGTATCGCGGATCTCGGTGCAGACCTCGTCACCCTCTTGCCAGGTGCGCACGCGAACCTCGTGGCGCTCCGCCTCTCCCTCCGGCAAAGCCTGCGCCGCATTCACGAGCAGGTTGAGAAACACCTGCGCCAGCTTCTGCTCGGAGCCGAGCACGTGGGGCACGGGGGCGAGATCTCGCACCAGGCGCGCCCGATACTTGAGCTCCGCGGCGGCCATGTCCACCGCCGCGTCGAGGGGAATGCGGAGGTCGAGGGGCTGCACGTCGCGCCTCTCGACCCGGGAGAAGGAGCTCAGGCTCCTGGCGATCTTGCGCACGCGCCCCGCGCCTTCCGAGGCCTGTCGCACTCGCTCCACCACGTCCTCCCACGACGGAACGCCCCGTGCGCCTCCCGACGTGGCACGTAGCGCCTTTCGCGCGTCGTCGCTGAGGAGGGCTTCCAGCGCGTCGCGCGCGCCCCGTTCGGCGGCTACCATGCGGGGCAGGTCCTCCGCCGCGGTCTCGAGGTTGTAGAGCACGTAGGCGAGGGGGTTATTGATCTCGTGTGCCACTCCCGCGGCGAGGAGGCCGACCGACGCGAGGTGGTCCGCCTCGGACAGGTTGGCCTGCAGCTGCTTCTTCTCGGTGAGGTCCGCGAACTCGATGAGGAGACAGAGGGGTGCGCCGTCCGGCGCTCGCTCGAGGACCATGCACACGTCGGCCCAGACCGCCTCGCCGTCGCGGCGCAGTAGGCGCATCTCCCTCCGCGGCGCGGTCTCCTCGCCGGCCAGCACCGCGCGCAGCCAGGCGCGGCACTCCTCGCGCTGGTCGGGGTGCGCGAGGGCCACGAGGTGCAGCGCCTCGAGCTGAGCTCGCTCGTATCCGAGCAGGTCGCAGAGCGCGCGGTTCACCCGGGAGAGCCGTCCGTCGGGAGAGGTCAAGGCCTTGCCGAAGCCGGCGTTGGCGAAAAAGAGCCGGAACCGCTCCTCGCTCTCCCGCAACGAGGCCTCGACAGCCACGCGCGCGGAGATGTCGATCAGCGCGACGCGACAGCAGGGCGTGACGCCGGTGCGCGGCTGCTCTCGCACGCCCTCGAGGAGCAGCCTGGCCTCCGCGGCGTTCTCCGGCTGGAGCGTCACCTCGCAGGTCTGGCGCGTGCCGGTGGCGAAGACTTCGCCGAGAAAACGATTGAAGGTCGGGCGATCAGCGGCGGCGACGAAGAAGCCGAGCAGCCGGCCGGCGAGCTTCAGGCGGGGCAGGCCGAGAAAGCGCACGGCGGCCAGGTTCCCCTCCGCGATGCCGCCGCGCGCATCCAGCGTGAGGTAGCCGACCGGCGCCAGCTCGAAGAGATGGAAGTAGCGCGCCCGAAGCGCCTCGGTCTCCCTTTGCGCGGCGCGGAGCTCTTCGTTCTGCAGCTCGAGTTCCACCCGGTGCACCCGGAGCTCGTGCAGGAGCTCGTCGAGGTCGGGTGGCGGGGGCGCGGCGGTGCCGCCCGGATGCCGTTCGAGCAGGGCCAGCGCGCGGCGCCGAAGCTCCTCCGCGGCCCAGCGAGTCCTCGTGGCCTCGTTCTTTTCCTGAGATTCCTGGCCCATCGCGCGCCCTCCCTCGCCGCTATCCAATCCCTCCCCCGGCTGAGTTGATCTCGCCGCGGGGGTCGCGAGCACCTAGACTTAGCACGGGATAGGGCCCTGACCACCTGCCACCCTCCCGGGCGCGCCGCGGCCCCACTCCTATGCCCCGTTAACGGCCGCGCTTGCGCTCGGTGACGTCCGTGGACAGCACGGCTATGCCGCCGTCCAGCGACGGGAAGGCCCGGACATCGTAGCAGCGGTCTCCCTGTTGGTGCTCGTAGGCCACCCGTTCGCGGTGCAGCATCGCGTGGCGCAGGCGTTCCTCCGCTGGGGTGCCGACCAGCTCCGGTGACTCCTCCCAGAGCACTTTGCCGAGGAGGAGCGCGGGGTCGCGTCCGCTCTCCTGAAGGCGCGCCAGGTCCGTCGGGCCGAGGTGGGCGAACCGGAAGTCGCGGTCGTAGACCACGAAGCCGTCCAGGGTGCCGGCGAGCACGTGCTGGAGCCACTCCGTGGCCTGCTTCAGCTCGGCCTCGGCGTGTCGGCGCTTCACGCTCTCAACGAAGGTGACCACCACGCCGTCGATCTTGTCCTCCAGCGTGCGGTAGGGGACGGCGCGCATGGTGAAGGGGCGCCCGTCTCGGCCATCCACGGCGCGCTCGATAGGCACGAGGGAATCGATCACGCTGCGCACGTCGGCCTCCAGCGTGTCGCACTGGAGGTGGCAGACCACGTCGGTGATCGGGCGCCCGACGTCGCTCGCGATGAGGCTGAAGAGCGTCGTGGCCTGGGAGGTGAAGCGTTTGACGCGGAGCTGGTTGTCGAGGAAGAGGGTCGGGATCTGGATGCTGTTGAGCAGGTTGCGCATGTCCGCGCTGGCGAGCGAGAGCTCGTCGTTCTTGGCCTGGAGCTCCGCGTTCAACGTCATGAGCTCCTCGTTCAGCGACTGTAGCTCCTCCTTGGAGGTGGTCAGCTCCTCGTTGGTGCTCTGGAGCTCCTCGTTGGTGCTCTGGAGCTCCTCGTTGGAAGACTTCAGCTCCTCCTGCGAGGTGCTCATCTCCTCGAGCGTCGTCTGGAGGCTCTCCCGCATGTGCGCCAGCTCGCGCTCGAGACTGGCGACGAGAGCCACGCTCGCCGCGTCGGCCCCGCTCCGCTTGCCGCCCCGGCGGCGGGGCCGCGGCGCGTCCTTGAAGACGATCATCAGGAGCCCGCGCAGCGCCTCGTGCTCGGCAAGGGGCTTCACGGTGACGTCCACGGTCTCCCGCTCGCCGTTGGTCTTGACCGACAGCCCCTTGAGCTCCACCTCGGCCTGCTGGCTCGAGGCCCGCCGCACGGCCAGGGCGAGCTCGAGCCGCAGCCCCTCTCGCGCCATCTCGAAGACGTTGAGGTGCGCGCTCCCGACGGGTGGCTCGAGAAACCTCCCGGTCCTTTGCGTGGTGTAGAGCAGCTCCCCCTTCTCGGTCACGAGCGCGATGGGCGGGGCCACGGCGTCCACCACCACCTGGCGCACGGCGTCTTGCAGCGTGGTCCCGACCCGTGTCGCCGGTGGCGCGCCTGAGGGCGCGGCGCTCGTCTCCTGAGGCAACATGCGCGAGGGGAAGTGCTGCAGACCGCCGTAGGTCGTCGGTACGTCCGCGCGGCCGTAGAGCTTCCAGTGACTGTCCACCGGGTGAAACAGCTCCGCGCTTGGCCCGAGGGACTCCGACGGCCCGAGGAGCATGAACCCGCCGGGGGAGAGCGCGTAGTGGAAGAGCGGGAGGAGCCGCTTCTGGACCTCCGCGTTCAGGTAGATGAGGACATTGCGGCAGCACAGGAGGTCGAGCCGCGTGAAGGGCGGGTCGGCGAGCACGTTCTGGCGGGCGAAGACTAGCATCTCGCGGAGGTGCTTGCGGACCCGGTAGCCCTCGCCCTCCTTGACGAACCACCGCTGCAGGCGATCGGGTGACAGGTCGGCGGCGACGTTCGCCGGGTAGAGGCCCTGGCGCGCGAACTCGATCGCCTCTTCGTCGAGATCGGTGGCGTAGATCTGCACCTTCGGCTGCAGCTGCGGCTCCTCGTCCAGGCACTCCCGGAGCAGGATGGCGATGCTGTAGGCCTCCTCGCCGGTCGAACACCCCGGTACCCAGACCCGGAAGGCGGCCTGCTGGAGGTGCAGCCGTGGGCGGATCGCCCGCTCCTTGAGCAGCTCGAAGGCCGTCGAGTCCCGGAAGAAGCTGGTGACGCCGATGAGGAGCTCCTTGAAGAGCAGCTCGAGCTCCGCGGGTTGCCCCTGCGCGTAGGTCACGTAGTCGGGGAGGCTCGCGATCTGGTGCACGCTCATGCGTCGGTCCACGCGGCGGAGCACCGTGTTGCGCTTGTAGAGGGAGAAGTCGTTCCCCGTTCTGGTGCGCAGGAGCAGCAGCAGGCGGCCGAGCGCGCTCTGGGTCGTCTTCTTCGCCGGGTCTGGCAGCGAGGTGGCTCGCGAGCGGTGCCCGACGTAGGCCAGGAGCTTGGCGGGCAGCTCGTCCACGGGGGCGACGAAATCGGCGAGCCCGGTGCCCACCGCGCTGCGCGGCATCGCGTCGTACTTGGCCGTGGCGGGGTCCTGCACCATGGCCATGCCGAGCTGCTCCTTGATCGCGCGCAGGCCCAGCGTGCCGTCCGACCCCATGCCGGACAGAACGATCCCGATGGCCCGCTCTGCCTGGTCGGCGGCGAGCTGGCGGAAGAAGAAGTCGATCGGCAGGCGCAACCCGCGCGGGGCCGAGGGCTCGAGGAGGTGCAGCACGCCGTCGAGGAGGCCGAGGTCCCGGTTCGGGGGGATAACGTAGACGCAGTTGGGCAGGACGGGCAGCCCCTCGGCGGCCTGGTGAACGGGCATGCCCGTGTAGCGCTGGAGGAGCTCGGGCATGATCCCCTTGTGCGTGGGATCCAGGTGCGGCACGAGCACGAACGCGAGCCCCGAGTCGGCGGGCATCTTGCGGAAGAACTGCTCGAAGGCCTCGAGAGCGCCGGCGGAGCCGCCGATCCCCACCACGGGGCACGAGCTCCTCCGGGTCTCTCGCTCGGGCAGGTCGTCCTGCGTGTCCTCCTGCGCATCGGGTGCGGAGGGCTCGGTAGCGGGCGACGCGGCCGCCGGCGAGTGCTCCTGCGAGGAGCCCTGTGGTCGAGGTTTCATGCGGACTCCACTGGGCGCAGCTCCTCGGACTCGATCACGCGGTTCGTCGCGGCGGGGTCGAGGGCCAGTCGCACGAGGGACTCGGCCAGCACCGCGGCCGTCGTGGAGCGATAGCGGCTGGCGAGTCGCGTTCCGCCGAGCAGGCCGGCGAGGGCCAGCGCCGAGTCCGCCACGCGCGCGCCGAGGCGTTCGGCGGGTCGCGATTCCTCGCGGTCGGGACCGGTGATGAAGGACGGGCGAGCGATGAGGTAGGGCAGCCCGCTCTCGCTCAGCTTCTGCTCCGCCCTGGCGCGGGCCGCGTAGTAGCCCGTGCGCGAGGTGGGGGTCACGCCGGCGGCCGACAGGTAGATGAAGCGCGGCGCGAGCTCCGCCGCGCGGGCCGCGTCGATGAGCAGCGCGGTCAGGCCGTAGTCCACCGTCTCGTAGCTCTCCGCGCCGCGGTGGTCGGCTTCGGCCGCCCGGCCCCGGGCTCGGGTGGTCCCGAGCAGGGCGAAGAGGTGGGTCGGTCGCGCGCGGGCGAAGGTCTCGGTCATCGCCTCGAGGACCCACGGGGTCAGGTCGGGCTCGGCGCCGAGGTCGAGGAAGCGCTCAACCCATTCCGCCCGACGCGGGGAATCGGGACGGAGGTGGGCGAGGGTCCGGAGGTCGCGTCGACGAAGGGCCCGCACGACCTCGTGCCCGGTGTAGCCCGTGGCTCCCGCGACGAACGCGAGTGGCTCCTGCATGGCGGTTCCTCCGAGCGGCGAAGGGTAGCACGGGGTGGGCGCGTCGCGTCGGTCACACGCCGGCCCGTGCGGAGTTCTGAGTGGTCAGGCCACCGAAGAGCTGCTATGAAATCGTGGTCAGGCACACTAGGAGAGCGCATGCCGACCATCGAGATCACGGCCCAGAACTTCGAACAGACCGTCACGAGCAACGACATGGTACTCCTCGAATTCTGGGCCGAGTGGTGCGCGCCGTGTCGCTCCTTCGAGCCGGTCTACGAGGCCGCGGCCGAGAAGCATCCGAACGTCATCTTCGGCAGGGTGGACGCCGACGCGCAACACGAGCTGGTCCAGGCCTTCGGCATCCGGGCCATTCCGACGCTGATGATTTTCCGCCAGCAGATCCAGGTCTTCAACGAGCGCGGTGTGCTCCCCGCCCCGGCGCTCGACGACGTGATCCAGAAGATCCAGGGGCTGGACATGGACCAGGTGCGCAAGGACGTCGAGGCGCAGGAAGAGGCGCACGGCGGGTGTCATCAGTGCACGTGCGGTCACGAGCATTAGTACGGACTGGGACGCCATCGTGGTGGCCGGCTGCCGCGTCCGGCCCGACGGTCGCCCCTCCGTAGCCCTGGCCCTCCGCACCGAGCTGGCGGCGCGCCTCCTGCGCGAGGGGCACGCGGCGCGGCTCCTCTTCACCGGGGGTCCGGCGCCACGAACTCCGGCCGAGGCGGTGGTAGCCGCCGCGTACGCGCGCGCTCTCGGCGTCCCCGAGGGCGCGATCCTCGTCGAGCCCACCTCACGCACGACCGAGGAGAACGCCCGCCACGCGGCGCACCTCCTCGGCGGCGGCAGGGTGATCGTGGTGACCGACGGCTACCACGCCTTCCGCACGCGCCGGATCTTCCGGCGGCACTTCGCGGCCGTATGGCTCGTGCCGAGCACCTCGCCACCGCTTCTTCGCGCGAAGGGGATCGTTCGCGAGGTCGTGGCGCTCGCGCACTACGCTCTCGTGCGAGGGCGGGCGCGACTAGGCTAGGTCTGGCTCGTTACCGCGGCGGTCGAATCCGGATCGCGTTGAACGGTGCCGGCTTGTTCTGCGCGGGGCGCGCGCCGCCTCCGCCCGGGCCACCTCGCTGCGGGTTCCCGCCCCCCGGGCCCGGACGCCCGGAGCTGCGGCTCCCCGACGCGGGCCGTTCCGCCCCCTCTCGACGCGGCGGCGGTTCCCGCCCCGTGGCGGGCCGCGCCTCGGTGGGGCTCTGGGTCTGCTTGATCGACAGGCCGATGCGCCGCCGCTCCTTGTCCACCTTCACCACCTTGACCTGCACGCGGTCCCCGACCTTCACCACCTCCGACGGCTCCTTCACGAAGCGGTGCGAGAGCTCCGAGACGTGCACCAGCCCGTCCTGGTGCACGCCCACGTCCACGAAGGCGCCGAACTTCGTCACGTTGGTGACCACGCCCTGGAGCACCATCCCCTCCTGCAGGTGCTCGAACTCGGTCACGTCCTCGCGGAAGCCGACCGCCTCGAACTGCGCCCGCGGGTCACGGCCGGGCTTCTCCAGCTCGGCGAGGATGTCGCGCAGCGTGGGCTCGCCCCGTCGCTCGTCGATGTAGTTCCGGATCGGGATGCGGCTCACCAGCGAGGGCTGCCCCACGAGCTCGGCCACGCTCACCCCCAGGTCCTGCGCCATGCGCTCCACCACGTCGTAGCTCTCGGGGTGCACGCCGCTGCCGTCGAGCGGGTTCCCTCCCGCGCGGATGCGCAGGAAGCCGGCGGCCTGTTCGAAGGCCTTGGGGCCGAGGCGCGGGACCTTGAGCAGCTCGCGGCGCGACCGGAAGGCGCCGTGCTCCGAGCGGTGGCGAATGATGTTCTCGGCCACCGTCTCGCCGATCCCCGCCACGTAGGAGAGGAGCTTCACCGAGGCGGTGTTCACCTCCACCCCCACGGCGTTGACGCACGACTCGACGACCCCGTCGAGCGAGCGCTTGAGCGCGGGCTGGCTCACGTCGTGCTGGTACTGGCCGACGCCGATCGACTTGGGGTCGATCTTCACCAGCTCGGCCAGCGGGTCCTGCAGTCGACGCCCGATCGACACCGCCCCGCGCACCGTCACGTCGTGGTCCGGTAGCTCCTGCCGCGCGATCTCCGAGGCCGAGTAGACCGACGCGCCGCTCTCGTTGACGGAGATCACCGCGCACCCCTCGGGGAGCTGCCCCTCGCGGAGCATGGCGCGCGCCACGCCCTCCGTCTCGCGTCCGGCGGTGCCGTTGCCGATGGCCAGCGCCACCGCGCCGTGCTTCGCCGCGAGCGCGGCCAGCTTGGCCCGGGCCTCGGCCTCTTTCTTGTGCGGCTCGTGCGGGTAGATCACCGTCTCCTCGAGGAGCTTGCCCGTCGCGTCGAGCGCCACCACCTTGCAGCCGGTGCGAAACCCCGGGTCCACGGCGATCACCGGTCGCAGGCCGAACGGCGCGGCCAGGAGCAGGTGCCGCAGGTTCTCGGCGAAGACCTTGATCGCCTCGAGGTCCGCGCGCTCCTTGAGGAGCGCATTCACGTCGGCGGCGATGGAGGGGCGGAGGAGCCGGTCGTAGCTGTCCACGAGCGCCTGCTGCAGGTCGAAGCGCAGGGCGGCGTCGGGGTTCTTCACCACGCGCGATTGCACCTCGGCCAGCGCCGCGTCCCGGTCGGTCTCGAGCTCGAGCCTGAGCGCCCCCTCTTTCTCGCCGCGACGGAGCGCGAGGATGCGGTGCGACGGAAGCGCGGCCACGGCCTCGTCGAACTCGAAGTAGTCGGAGAACTTCGAGGGGTCCATGGGGGGGCCACTCGGCCCGGCCTCGGCCTTCTTCCCTTTTGGCGCCTCGGCGCGGCGCGAGACGATCTTGCCCGAACGCTGGAGCTGCTCGCGGAGCGCGGCGCGGACCTCGGCCTCGTCGGCGATGCGTTCGGCCACGATGTCCCGCGCCCCCTGGAAGGCGGCCTCCCGGTCGAGGACCCCCTTCTCCGCATCGACGAAGGCGAGCCCGAGCTCGTCGCGAGAGCGCTCGAGCGTGCTCGCCTGGCCCCAGATGAGGTCGGCCAGCGGCTCGAGCCCGCGCTCGCGCGCGATGGTGGCCCGCGTGCGGCGCTTGGGCTTGAACGGGAGGTAGAGGTCCTCGAGCTCGGTCTTGCTGCGCGTGGCGTGGAGCTTCGCCGCGAGCTCGTCGGTGAGCAGGTCCCGCTCGGTGAGCGAGCTCAGGATGGCCTGGCGCCGCTCCTCGAGCTCCGTGAGGTACTCGAAGCGATCCTTGATCGCCCCGAGCTGCACCTCGTCGAGCCCGCCGGTGACCTCCTTGCGGTAGCGGGCCATGAAGGGAATCGTGGCCCCCTCGCGGACGAGCTCGAGGGTGCGCGCGACCGAGGAGACGGGCAGGAGCAGCTCCTCGGCGATGATCTGGGGCAGCAGGTCGATGAAGCTTGGCATGGGCGGCATGGTACGGAGAGCGGGCGGCGGGTTCAACCGGGCGCGTCGTGACCGTCGGAAAGGGGCGTTTCCACGGGGGCCCCGGCGCAAAATCGGAGGGCCGTCCGCGGACCGTCGGGTGCCAAGTGGCGGAGATGGCTCGGGAGCGCGAGGCGAAGAGGGGGTCCGACGCGCGGGGCACGCCGCTTGCCTCGGGATCCGGGCGGCCCTGGGCGAGACACCCTCGGGGCCGCACGCACCGAAGGAGACCTCCATGACGTTCGCTCGCCCCACTTCGCTTCTCACCGGACTCGGCGTGCTCGCCACGCTGGTGCTCGCCGGAAGCGCCGACGACGCCGCCTGCCCGCTCGTGAAGCCGGCGGACCAGCTCTGCAAGGGGAGCGGTGGCACCTGGATGGACGGCGCGTGTCCGCCGAGCTGCTGGCCCGCGGCCTGCGGGCAGCCGGTGGACAAGATCTGCGCGGCGGTCTGCGGCAAGGAGCCCGTCTGTCGCTGCCCGGCGAGCGCCCCGTACTGGGACGACGCGAAGGGGTGCCTCTCGGCCAGCCAGTGCCCGCCCACCTGCGCGTCGATCGGCGGAACCTGCGTGCAGTACACCTGCACCTTCGGCCCCTGCGCGCTCACCTGCCCGAGCGGCACCGAGAAGAACACGGGGGCCGGCACCTGCCCCGTCTACTACGAGGGGTGCTGCACGCCGACGAAGTAGCGGGCTCGGCGCGTACGGCGACCCACCGCGCACGACGTTTCTTAGGGGGTGCGCGTCGGCGCGTCGGGGTCGTGCTTCTGCTCCTTCATCGCCGCGAAGTAGGCCAGCAGCGCGTCCAGGTCGGCCTCGCTGAGCTGCGCCTGCGCCGGCATCGTCCCGTAGCGGAAGAGGAGCGGGTTCTTGATGTACTGGCGGATCTGCGCCGCGGGGCGGTACTCGACGATGCTCTGCGGGACGTTCAGATCGGGCCCGAGTCGTCCCCCCTCGCGGTTCATGGCGTGGCAGCGCAGGCAATCGCGGGTGAAGAGCGCGTGGCCGCGCGCGACCGCCGAACCGGGCTTCGCACCGGCGGGGACGGTGTGCCGGTAGAGCTCGGCGTGGCTCGCCAGGTCGAAGGAGACGAGCTGCCAGACCCACGGATACCGATGGGTGTCGCGCTGCGAGGGGCGGCTCCAGATGAGGTAGAACGGCCCCGGGGTCGCGCGGCGCGGACCGACGGGTTCCCAGCCCGGCTGGTCCAGATCCTCGACGGCGAGCATGGCCCCGCCTTCCGCGCGCACCGCCGCGGGCAGGCTCGCGGTGTAGCCGTCGCTGGCCCGCAGCTCGAGATCGCGACGGGCGAGGGAGGCCGTGGGGGTGGCGAAGCCGAAGGCGAGGAGCGGCTCGAGCGGCAGCGCGCGGTAGCGTTTCCTCCGGCGGTACTCCGGGCTCTGCAAGGTCACGCTCTCGGCGGGAGCCAGGCGATGGAGCTCGGCGAGCGTCAGGCGCCGCACGAGGCGTCCGCCCTGGAGGAATTCGAGAGCCGCTCCGGGATCGGAGCCGGGGTTCGCGGAGCCGGGGCTCGTGGAGCGGGCGTCGGAGGGAGCGCTCGCGGGCTGGCCGGAGCAGGCGCACGCCAGGAGCGCGAACAGAACGAGGAGGTGGCGCGGTCGTGATCGCATCGGCAGCTCCGACGGTGAGCAGCGTGGGGAGCCGGGAAAGTAGCACGGCGAGGGGCCGAGACTCCTGTGGTAGGCTCCCCGCTTCTACCCGGAGGGAAGAACGATGATGCGACGCGCGTGGATGCCACTGCTCTTGATCGGGCTTTTCGGCTGCAAGAAGGAAGGACCGGCGGGCGCCGAGGGCGAGGCGCCGAAGACGGGCGAGCCGGCCGCGAAGGCAGAGGCGCCGGCCGCGAAGGCTGGCACGCCGGAGGCGCAAGCGGCGGCGGCGATGGCGGCGGCCGCGAAGGCAGCGGCAGCAGCAGCCGGTGCAGCCGGTGACAAAGAGGACGAAGGCGGCGGAGGCAAGCCGACCAACCCGGCCGAGGCGCTGGCCAAGCTGGGGAGCGCGCTGGCCCAGGGGGCCGGCGGGGCGAAGCCGCTCGGTGAGGTGGTGAACTGGCGGGCGCTGGCCGCGCTCGTTCCGGCCAAGCTTGGGGGCCAGGAGGCCCAGGGGGAGACCGAGGGCTCCACCGCGGGGATGGGGCAGATGAAGGTCTCGAAGGCCCGGCGCCGCTACGGCAAGGGGGAGACGCACCTGACGCTGGAGATCGTGGACACCTCGCTCGTGCCGATGCTGCGTGCGGGCTTCGCGCTGGCCGCGCAGATGAACGAGGATTCCTCCTCGGGAACCAAGAAGGGCGTCACGATCGACGGCTCGCCGGGGATGGCCGAGTGGCACGCGAGCGACAAGCGCGGCAAGCTGGCCGTGCTCATCGGAGGGCGCTTCCTGGTCGAGGTCACGCAGCAGCCCATCGCGAGCGCGGATGCGCTGGTGGCGCTGGCCAAGGAAGTGGACCTGAAGAAGCTCGCCGGGCTGAAGGCGGAGGCGAAGTAGGGGAGGAGCGCGGGAGGGCTTTGGCCAGAGCTACTACTGGTTGAAGGAGTAGGGGAACAGGTTCTTTTCCTTCTTCTCGCTCAGCTTCTGGTCGGCCCACCACTGCACCAGCTGGTCCACCGCGCCGCGCGCGCCGTACCAGATGGACGCCACGCCCTTACCGAAGTTCACGCCCTCGCGGATCCAGTTCGTATCGAGCGCGCGGCCGACCACGGGCAGCCCGCCGAAGAGCTCCTTGGCGTCGGTCATGCCCACGCGAATGGCGAGCGGGGTGATCGCCATGCGGCCGAGCGTCTGCACGCGCTCCACGCCGGAGAGCGGCTTGTCCCTGGCCGTGCCGGAGAGGGCCATCTCGACGCCGAAGACGGCCATCGGGACCGCCAGCTTGGGGTCGCCGCCCTGGCCGCTGTAGGCGATGGCGCCCGCTGCGACGCCCGCACCCGAGGCGATGAGCAGGGCGCGACGCGCGAACGGGTTCACGTTGTGCCAGGCGGTCTCGATCGGGGCCCAGGCCTTGTTGAAGCGCTCGGCCACGCGCGCCCGCAAGCCGGGCTTCCCTTCGGCGGCCCAGGCGGGGGCCGCGGCCGAAAGGACGAGAGCGCAAAGAGCGGACAGGACGACGGTGCGACGCATGATGGCTTCCTCCTCGCGAGCGGGTCGCGACGTTGTGGACCTTGTGACCTACGTGCAAACGGCAATGTGCAACCTGCAGGCCAGATCGCGCCGCGGGTCGGAGGTGCAAGTAACGCGAGACATTCCCGCAAGATCCGCGCTCGCCGGCCCCGCGAGCGGACTTCGCGCGAGGTGGCGAGATCGTTCGCCCTGGCTGAAGGGGCTTTGCCCAACGAGTGTAGGAGGATAGGTGCTGGGCCTTGGGGGACGAGCGGTGCGGGGAGGCCGCTGCGGCGGGCGAGAGGCCGTCGATCAGTTGTCGATGCCGCGGGCCTTCTCTTCGCGCTTGCGCAGGTTGTGGTCCAGGATGCGCTTGCGGATGCGGATCGACTTCGGCGTGATCTCCACGAGCTCGTCGTCGGCGATGACCTCGATCGACTCCTCGAGGCTCAGGCGCAGAGGGGGCGTGAGAAAGAGCTTCTCGTCGGCGCCCGCGGAGCGGATGTTGGTCAGCTTCTTGGACTTGCCGGGGTTGACCACGAGGTCGTTCGCGCGACTGTGCAGCCCGATCACCTGCCCGGCGTAGACGCGCTCCCCGGGGCCCACGAGCAGCCGTCCGCGCTCCTGCAGGCCGTGCAGCCCATAGGTCACGGTGTCGGTGTTCTCCTGCACGATCATCGCGCCGTTCTCGCGGCGTCGGATGGCGCCGGCGATCGGCGCGTAGCGCGCGAAGGCGTGGTAGAGGATTCCCTCGCCGCGCGTGTCGGTGAGGAACTCGCTCCGGTAGCCGATGAGGCCGCGGCTCGGGATCTCGAGCCGCAGGGTGGAGATGCCGTTGCCGTCCACCTCGTGCGAGAGCAGCACCCCGGCCCGCTTCGCGAGCTTCTCGATCACCACCCCCGAGGACTCCTGGGGCACGTTGATGGTCACCTCTTCCCACGGTTCCTGCCCGTCGCGCAGCACGACCTGCGGCTGCCCGACGGAGAGCTCGTAGCCCTCGCGGCGCATGTTCTCGATCAGCACCGAGAGGTGGAGCGTGCCGCGGCCGAGGATGCGCCAGTAGTCGCGCCCCTCGGTCTCCTGCATCTGCAAGCCCACGTTGTGCTCGAGCTCCTTGCGCAGCCGCTCGAGGACGTGCCGGCTCGTCACGTACTGCCCCTCCTGCCCGGCGAAGGGGGAGGTGTTGATGCCGAACTGCATGGCGATGGTCGGCTCGTCCACCGGCGGCGGGGGCAAGGGGGCCGGCCGCTCCTCCTCGCAGATCGTCTCGCCCACCGTGACGCGGTCCACGCCGGCGAGGGCCACGACCTCCCCGGCAACCGCCTCGTCCCGCTCCACGCGCTCGAGTCCGAGAAAGCCCATCAGGCGGGTGACCTTGAAGGAGTCCATGCTGCCGTCGCGGCGGCAGCACACGGCGCGCAGCCCGCGTCGGATGCGGCCCTGCATCACGCGACCGATGGCGATCCGCCCGAGGTAGTCCGAGTAGTCGAGCGTCGCCACCTGGAGCTGCAGAGGCGCGTTCACGTCCCCCTGCCCCTCGGGGACGTGCTTCACGATGGCCTCGAAGAGCGGGTTCATGTCCGTCCCCGGCGATTCCGTATGCGAGGCCCACCCGGCGCGCGCCGAGGCGTAGACCACCGGGAAGTCGAGCTGCTGGTCCGTCGCGCCGAGCGCCGAGAAGAGGTCGAAGACCTCGTTGTGCACCCAGTCGGGGCGCGCCTCGGGGCGGTCCATCTTGTTGATCACCACCACCGGCCGGAAGCCCTGCTCGAGCGCTTTCCGGAGCACGTAGCGGGTCTGCGGCATGGGCCCCTCCACCGCGCAGACCACCAGCAGCACCGAGTCCACCATGCGCAAGATGCGCTCCACCTCGCCGCCGAAGTCCTGGTGTCCCGGCGTGTCCACCACCTGGATGATCTGGTCCTGCCACTTGATGGCCGTGCACTTGGCGAGGATCGTGATCCCGCGCTCCCGCTCCTGCGGGTTCGAGTCCATCACGCAGACGGTCTGCGGGCCGCGTTCCTTGAGCGTGCCCGACTGCCGAAGGAGGTGGTCGAGGAGACTGGTCTTGCCGTGGTCCACGTGGGCCACGATGGCGACACTGCGTAGGGCGGTCATGGTGCGATGCTGGTCCTGCTCGGGGGCTTCGCGACGGCCCGTGATGGTCCCGGGGGTCGCGAGTGTGGGTGGCTATCTCAGTTCGGGTTGCTTCGGCGTTTGGTCCGCGACGGGGATTTCCCGAACGCGGTGTCCCAGTTCTTGCGGTAGGCCGCGGTCGCGACGCGCGGCGGCCCCGAGCGTGCCGCGTCGGTGGCCTGGGCGTCGGAGAACTGCACGTCCACGTCCCACAGCGCCGGGCTCTCTGCGCGCGGCTTGAGTCGCACGAGCTCGGCCCCGTTGAGCGGCTTCCCGTCGCTGGTCGGGCGGAGCTCGGTCAGGTCGAGGCGCCCCGGGCGCGACCGGAGGGCGCGCATCCCCTGTCCATCTTCGGTCGGGCCCTGCACGAGGACCACGTCGTGGTCCTTCGTCTCCTTCGCCTTGGGCTCCTGGTCGGCGGCCATGGTGCCTATAGTATGACCGCTGGGGCGGCCATCTGACCATGCCGTGGTGACCTGGACTGCGGTATCGCCGCCGGACATCTCGTTTTCCTTCGTCGGCGGAGGGGAGCTTCCCCTCCAGCGGGCGTGACCCATAGCACGGCCCGACCGCGCAAGCTAGCCCGGACCGGTGGTACCGGTCGGGGAGTGAAGCCGGCCTTCGCGGCTGCTATGGTGGCGCCGATGCCGACCCGAACCTCCATTGCCGCGGTCCTTTTCCTCATCGTTGGGCTCTTCGCCGCTCCTCGGAGCCTCCGCGCCGGCCCGTATCCTTCCGCGGTGCGCTGCACCGGACTCGTCCTCCGGCCGGGGGCCCCCGCCTACCGGCCCGGCGAGGTGGTCGAGGTGGTGGCGCGCGGCGCCGCGGGAGGGAGTGCACCGACGGAGATCCGCCTCTACTACGCCTCGCGTGGGGCGGACCTCACGCAGACGGCGAGCTGGACCCAGGTCTCCGGAGTCTTCGATGCGGGCAAGGCCGAGCTGAAGGCCGCGCTGACCGTGCCGAGCCAGCCGGGAGAGTACGTGCTCGTGGCCAACGTCGTGGGGTCCGCGGGGGAGACCTGCAGCGGTAACCCAGGCTATGCCTGCTGTCCGGGGGGGATCACGGTGGCGCCGAGCATCCCGACCAGCCTCGGCAAGCCCTGCGTCGGCTGCCAGCGGGTCTTCGTCGTCGCGCCGCCTCCGCAAGCGCCCGTGAGCTGCACGAGCGTGACGCTCGCCCCGCAGAAGGACGTCTACGGCCCCGGAGACACGCTCAAGGTCACGGTGGTGGGCGCGGCCAGCGACGGCGCGGTGGCGGGCATCCAGGTCTTCGTGGCCAAGGCGGACGGCGACCTGCGCGCCGCCGGGGTCTGGCAGGAGCTTTCGGGCGGAACCTTCGACGCGGGCCGGAGGGAGTGGAGCGTCACGCTCGACGTCGAGAAGGACCTCTTGAAGCTCGCCGACCCGGCGATCCCGGGGAGCGTGATGGGCGGGGCGGAGCTCGTGCTGTCGGCGAACGTGCGCTCTTCTTCGGGGAAGATCTGCTCGAGCAATCCCGCCTACGCGGTGGCCGAGTGCCCGTCGGGGATCGCGATGGGGGGCGGGATCGGCCTGACGCAGAAGGTCCCCTGCAACGGATGCCCGCGGCGCCTCGTGGTGGACCCGCTGCTCGGCAAGAGCGGCGCGTACGACGCGAAGCGGTTCTGGAACCTCGGGGCCGGGCACTTCTGGCACTACCGCGGGTCGAACGCCTACTTCAACCCGCCGGTGCCCTTCGAGGCGCGCGTGGAGGTCGAGGCGCCGACGCTGGTCTGCGGGATCCCGACCTTGCCGCTCCGCTACCTGAAGAGCCACCGCGCGGGCTACTGGGGGCCGGAGAAGCCGGGCGACCCCTTTCAAGGCGTGCGCAACCTGCGCTTCTTCAGCACCGGCTTTCTGCCGAACGGCCGCTGGAGCGAGAACTACCTCGGCACCGTCGGACACAAGACCTACCGGACGGACTTCCTCGGCGGCGCGGGGACGGCCTGGTACAAGCTCGGGAGCTATTACGGGGGGGCCGACCCCGACCAGCGGAGCTGGGATCACCTCTTCTACTCGGCGCCGTTCCAGCACCACTACTTCCCGCCGTACCTGCTCTCCTCGGGGCCGGGCGAGGCGGGGTGGCTCTTTCAGCGCGAGGACACGCTCTTCGGGCGAGGGCACACGGAGAGCGAGTACTGCAAGGAGGGCTACGGCGCGCCGCTCGAGACGCTGCGCGGGACGCACGGCTGGCGGGTGGAGCACGCCGTGGTCGCGCGGGACTACGCGAGCGCGGGGCTCGGCCGCGTCAACGCGCTGCGGGTGAAGTACGTCGAATACGGCGCTCCCTACTGCAAGGGCTGGGTGCTGCGCGAGGACTACTACTTCGCGCAGGACGTGGGGCTCGTGGAGGTGGCGGTGAAGACCTTCGACGGGGCGAAGGGCGAGTGCACGGACGCCGACCTGAACGCCGTGAGCATGGCGCTGCCCAAGCTGAGCATGCAGGCGGCAGGCTACTACGCCGGCGGGGCCATGAACGTGACGCCGGCCCAGGCCACGGTGCGTCCGACGGAGACGGTGCGCCTCGCGCTCCCCGGCCGCTACGTCGGCCTCATCGAGCGCGAGGTCGTGACGACCTTTCGCGACGGTCGCACCACCACGGTGGTCGAGACCTGGCCCGGAGTCTGGGTCGCCGCCGGCGAGGTGAGCTACGTGGTGCCGAAGGATCCGTCGATCGCCACCGTCCGGCTTCGCCTTCGCGCTCCGGTGCCGCTCACTCCGTCGAGCTTCGAGCAGGTGATGGCCGAGACCGTGGCCCCGTGGAGCAGCGCCGTGACGCTCACCGTGACGACCGGGACCGGCCCGGATGGTGGGCCGCCGCGGGACCTCGGCGGTGCGGGGGACGGAGGAGGCCTCGTGGACCTGGCCTCGCACGGGGATGGGTCTTCGCGCGACGGTTCGAGCGGTAAGGAGCTCGGGATTCCTCCCGGCACCGACGGTGCGGGCTCCGGAGACGGGCAGGGGAGCGCCGCGTCGGGCGGGTGCTGTGCGGTGGCGGGGGACGGGCACGCGGCGGGTAGCGCGCTCCTCGTGCTCGCGCTCGGGCTCGGGCACCTCGTCTCGCGCTGGCGTCGCACTCGGGTCGGGCACCTCGTCTCGCGCCGGGCTCTCAGCGCCTCCACGCCGCGAAGGTGACCTCCTCGCGGTCGTGATAGAGCTGGCGCGCGCGCACGGTGCGGAAGCCCTCGCCCAGCATGCCGCGCAGGCGCTCGACGAAGCCGAGCTTCTTGCGCATGGGGAGCTTCAGGTTCGCGACCAGCGCGTCGGTCCAGCCGCGGCGCCCCCACTTGGCGAGCAGGCTCGCGACCTCGAGCGGACGCCAGGCCAGGTCGCAGAAGAGCCAGCCCACCGGCTCCTCGGGCTCGTGGTGGAAGGCGTTGCCGTGGATGACGCGCAGGTTGCGGTGCCGCGCGAGGGCAGGGTCCATCTGCCCGAGGTCCACCGCCACCACGTGCGCGCCTCGCTCGAGGAGCACGGCGGTCCAGCCGCCGGGGGCGGCGCCGAGGTCCACGACCCGCTCGCCGGGCTCCGGCCCCTGACCGATCCAGTCGAAGGCCTCGACCAGCTTGCGCGCGGCCCGCGAGGGGGCGTGCTTCGGGGCGCGGCTTCGCGCGCGGCCTCCCGCCGCGGTCGTCGGCAGCTCGTGCGCGGCGACGAGCCCGCAGAGCGCGCGCGTGGGAGCGGTGAGGCAGACCTGCACCGTCAGACCCTCGTTCCGCTGGAGGGCCGAGCGGCGTTCCCGGAGCAGGGGGACGAGCGCCGGTTCTGTCGCGCAGAGCGCCGCGCGGAGCTCGCTCTCGAGCGACTCGGCCCGCGAGGCGAGCGGGTTCAGCGCGTCGGCGTCCGGAACCCAGGCCTGAACGACCCACGGCTCGGGGGTGCGGCGCAGGCGCTCGGCGAGCGGCCCGGCGAGGCAACAGGCGAGCGGCCCGGCCTCCGCGCCGAGCTCGGCGAGCACGGGAAAACCGGTGCGCGCGAAGGTCGGCCAGTCCGCGAGGCGGCCCTGGCTCGCCACGAGCGACGGCCCGAGGCGCTCGGGGCGGAGGGCCGGTCGGCCGAGCGCGAGCTCCTCGAGGAGCTCCGCCTCCACCCCCGGGCGGCAGGTCCAGACGAAGCGCCGTCCGAGGTCCGAGGACGGTCGCGGGCGCGGCACGAAGGGCAGGCCGGCCTCCGGCTTCTCCGTCGAGGGCGCGGCCTTCCGCGGCCCACCCGTGCGCGGCGGTTCCCGGAGCGCGCGGCCGCTCGTCGGGCGCTCGGTCCGCGTGGCGCGGCTGGCCTCGCTCTCGCCCCGGCGTCGGTCGCGACGACCCTCGCGCGGAGGCGCGGGGGCCTCGGCGCCTCGGTTGCGTCGCCCCGCGCGGCCTGCGCTGCGGCTCTTCGGGCGCTCGGTTCGTCCGCGTCGGCTCACGGCGCGCAGCCTGCCTCAAACAGTTCCGTTCGCCAAGCGGCCACGCGCGTCGGGCGGTCAGCCGACGAGCGGGGTTTCCGGAGGGACGGGCGGGAGGCGCTGGAGCCGGCGGCGGGCCTCGGCCACGCTCTGACCGACCACCTGCGCGTCGGTAGGCTCGGCGACCCGACGGAGGAGGCCGGCCAGCTCGCGCCCCATCTGGCGCGCCGAGGCGTAGCGGTCCTTCGGTTCGCGGGCGAGCGAGCGTTCCACGATCCGCGAGAAGGGGGGAGGCAGGTCCTTGCGCATCGACGAGAGGGCCGGGATCTCCGCGCGCCGCACGCCGAGCACCACCTCCACGTCGTCGGCTCCCTCGAAGAGCTTGCGCCCGACGAGCGTCTCCCAGAGCACCACGCCGACGCTGAAGAGGTCGCTCTGCACGCTCGCGGGGTGGCCGAAGGCCATCTCGGGGGCCATGTAGGAGAGCTTGCCCTTCAGGATGTCGGGGTGCGTGATGCGAGCCCGGTCCATGGCCCGCGCCAGGCCGAAGTCGGTGAGCTTCACCGCGCCGTGCAGGCCGAGCAGGATGTTCTGCGGGTTCACGTCCCGATGGAACACGGGCGCGGGTCGTCCCCGGCCGTCGATACGTTCGTGCGCCGCGCCGAGAGCGCGCAGGACCTCGATGGTGATCGCCGTCAGGATCGGCCAGGGGACGCGCAGCCCGCTCGCCTCGTAGGCGTAGAGGAAGCGGCGCATGTCCAGCCCCTCGACCCATTCCAGCACGAGGTAGTACATGCCCTGCTCGTCGCGGCCGAAGTCGTGGGTCTGCACGATGTTCGGGTGCGAGAGGTCGGCGCAGACGCGGGCCTCCTCGACGAAGAGGGTCACGAAGTCGCGGCTGCCGATGAGCGTCGAGAGGATGCGCTTGACCGCCACGGGTCGCCTGAAGCCCGCGGCGCCGAGCGTGACCGCACGCCACACCGTGGCCATGCCGCCCCGCCCGGCGAGCTCCAATAGCTCGTACTTGCCGGCAATGACCGCGCCGGGACGATCTCGTTCAACGTACATGCATGGGTCCGAAGGTCTAGCGTACCGGTGAGCCCCTTCACTGGCAAGGGAGGGCGCGCGACAGGGTCAACGGTCAGCGACGGCGGTGGTCGCTGCCGGTCAGCTCGGGGCCCGGGAGAGCGTCTCGTAGACGCGCAGCGTGCGCTCCACCCAGTGCTGCATCGTGTAGCCCTCGGCGATGCGCGCCGCGCCCGACCGGCCCATGCGCAAGGCCAGGTCCGGGTGCTCGATGAGATGACAGAGGCGGGCCGCGATCGTCTCGGGGTCCGAGGAGGGGACCACGTAGCCCGTCTCGCCCTCCTGCACCAGCTCGGGGCAGCCGCCCACGGCGGTGACGACGACGGGGCGCTCCATGACCATCGCCTCCATGAGCGCCTGGGGCAGCGCCTCCGTGCGGCTGGTCTGGGCCACCACGTCGAGCGCGCACAAGGCGTCCATCGCCTCCGCGCAGTAGCCCGCCCAGACGAGCTCCGTCGGACCGAGCTCGAGCTCCGCGGCGAGCTGCGCGAGCGCCTGACGCTCGGGGCCGTCCCCGAAGACGACTCCTACCGCCCGCGGGTGCCGGCGCCGCACGAGCGCGAAGGCGCGCAGGAAGAGGTCCACCCCCTTCTCGTGGCTCAGCCGGGTGAGCATGCCGATGACCGGCCGGTCCGCCGCGATGCCGAGCCGCTGCCGCAGGTCGGCCTGACCGACCTTGGCCTTGAGCGCCGGCACGTCCACGCCGCTCGGGATCAGCTTGATGCGCTGGGACTGGAACCCCATGCGGAGGATCATGCGCCGGTAGTGGTCGGCCAGGACGATCACCGCGTCCATGCGCTTGAGGGCCTGCACGTCGAGCCACTCGTAGAAACGGATCACGTAGTCGTCGCGCGGAAAGAGCCAGCCGTGGATCTCCCCCACCACGGGCACCTTGGCCAGGCGGCAGGCCAGCAGGCCGTAGACGTCTCCCTTGTAGCCGTGCGTGTGCACCACCTGCGGAGCCTCGCGTTCGATCGCCCGTCGCAGGTCGGTCACGGCACGCGTGGAGATCGCCTTGTCCACGGGGACGCGGACGACGGGGACCCCCATCTCCTCCAGCAGCTTGCCCATCAGGTCGCCCGCCTCGCCGAGGCGGGACTCCTGCAACATGAGGAAACGGGCGTCCACGCCGGCGAGTCGCAGCTTTTCGAGCTCCGCGAAGATCACGCGTTCGGCGCCGTAGACCTCCTCGGAACCCCGCATCAAGTGAAGGACGCGCATGGCGCGGACTCTACCTCCAGAGAAGGCCCCGCGTCGATCCCACCGCGCGCTCGTGGCAGCGTCCGCGGGCCGAGTCGCCCTGCCGTCGGCCGGAGCCCCGCTTGACAGCTTCGGGGCGGCCACGCTACCACCCTTGGGTGAGCGCGAACCAAGCCGAGACCTTGCGCCGCCTGGGGGCCGACGGATTCGAGGTGCGGAACCTCTTCGGCTTTCCGATCCTCGCGGTGACCATGGAGCAGGTGGCCGACGTGGCCGAACGGGCCATCCGCGAGCGGGTGCGCTTCATCACCGGCCAGATCAGCGGGCCGATGGTCGTGCGCATGCAGCGCGACGGGCAGCTCCGCGAGTCGGTGATGGGGGCCGACGTCTTCTTCGCCGACGGGGCGGGGATCGTCTTCGCCTCGCGCGTCCTCGGGCGTCCGCTTCCGGAGCGCGTGGCGGGCATCGACCTGATGTATCGCTTGATGGAGCGCGCCGACCGCCACGGCTACCGGGTCTACCTCTTCGGCGCCAAGCAGGAGGTGCTCGAGCGGGTGGTCGAGGCCTTCGGCGCGAAGTACCCCGGCGCGAAGCTCGTCGGGCACCAGCACGGCTACTTCTCCGCGGCCGAGGAGCGCGGGATCGCCGAGGCGATCCGCGACGCCAGGCCCGACATCCTGTTCGTGGCCATCACCACGCCCAAGAAGGAGAACTTCCTCGCTCGCTGGGCCGACCTGATGGCCGTGCCGGTGCTCCACGGCGTCGGAGGTTCCTTCGACGTGGTCGCCGGGATGGTCAAGCGCGCTCCCATGGTCTGGCAGAAGCTCGGCATGGAATGGGCCTATCGCATCGTTCAGGAGCCCAAGCGGAACTGGCGACGCGAGGGGATCTCCAACCTGCTGTTCGTGGGGTTGGTGGCGTGGGAGCTCGCTGCCGACCTGCTCAAGCCCGAGTGAGACCGCGCGTCTCGTTCGACCCAGGTCAACGACATGAGCGCTGAGCGTGTTCGCGTCCTCTCGATCTTCGGCACCCGCCCCGAGGCGATCAAGATGGCCCCGGTGGTCAAGGCGCTCGACCGGCGCCCCGAGGCCTTCGAGAGCCTCGTGTGCGTGACGACCCAGCACCGGGAGATGCTGCGGCAGGTGCTGTCGGTCTTCGAGATCCAGCCCCACCACGACCTGGACCTGATGAAGCCGAACCAGGACCTCTTCGACACCACCGTCGGCGTGCTCGAGGGGATGAAGGGCGTGCTCCGGCAGGTGCGGCCGCACGTCGCGCTCGTGCACGGGGACACGACGACCACCTTCGCGGCGTCGCTGGCCTGCTTCTACCTCGGAGTCCCCGTCGGGCACGTCGAGGCGGGGCTTCGCACCCAGGACAAGCGGCAGCCCTTCCCCGAGGAGATCAACCGGCGCCTCGCGGACGCGGTCTGCGACGTGCACTACGCGCCGACCGCGGACAACGCGCGCGCGCTGCTCGCCGAGGGGACCCCCGAGGGCGGCGTCGTCGTCACCGGAAACACCGTGATCGACGCGCTGCTGAGCGTGGTCCCCAAGGTGCGCGCGGCGCGCCCCGAGATCGCCGGGCTCGACGCGGTGGACTGGAGCAAGAAGACCATCCTCGTGACCTGCCACCGCCGCGAGTCCTTCGGCGAGCAGATCGAGGGGATCTTCCGGGCGCTCAGGACCATCGCGGAGCGGCTCCCCGAGGTGAACGTGGTCTACCCGGTCCACCGGAACCCGAACGTCCTCGGCCCGGCCACGCGCATCCTCTCCGGCCAGCCGCGCGTGCACCTCATCGAGCCGGTGGAGTATCTCCCGTTTGTCTGGCTCATGGACCGCGCGCACCTCGTCTTGACTGACTCGGGCGGGATCCAGGAGGAGGCGCCGTCGCTCGACAAGCCGGTGCTCGTGATGCGCAACAAGACCGAGCGCGGCGAGGCCGTGGCCACGGGGGCGGTGCGTCTGGTCGGGACGGCCCCCGGCCCGATCGTCGAGGCCGTCGAGCGGCTGGTCCGCGACCCCGCCGACTACGAGCGGATGGCCCGCGCGGAGAACCCCTACGGCGACGGCAAGGCCTCGGAGCGCATCGCCGACGACCTGGCGCGCCGCTTCGGAGGCGTGGGCGCACGATGAGCTTCCGCGTCCTCTTCACCTCGGACTACGAGATCCACGGCAGCGGGCGCGGCTCGGCCCGCGAGCTGATGGTCGAGCCCACCGATCGGATGCTCGACCAGTTCGACCGGTACGGCGCGAAGCTCACCATCCTGGCTGACGTGGCCGAGATCCTGAAGTTCAAGGAGTACGCCGAGCGCTACGGCCGCGACGACTTCGCCTATCAGGACATCGTGCGGCAGCTCCGCCGCGCCGTCGCCACGGGGCACGACGTGCAGCTCCACATGCACTCGTCGTACTTCAAGGCCACCTACGGCGAGGGCTACTGGCGCCAGAGCTACGACGAGTACGACCTGGCCAACCTCCCCTACGAGCGGCTCTCCGCGCTGATCAAGCTGGGGCGCGAGTTTCTCGAGGAGGCGCTCCGGCCCGTCCGGCCCTCGTACCGCTGCTTCGCCTTCCGCGCGGCAAACTGGTCGATGCACCCCTCCACGAACATCGTGCGCGCGCTGGTAGAGAACGGCATCACCATCGACACCTCGGTCTTCAAGTGGGGCAAGTACGATGAGCTGGTGAAGTTCGACTACACCGACGCTCACAGCGACCTCGTCCCGTGGCCCGTCGCGGCGCACGACGTCTGCCGGCGCGACCCGGCGGGAGAGCTCTTCGAGTTCCCGATCTACTGCGAGCAGAAGCCGATCTGGACCTTCCTCACGCCGAACCGCGTCTATCGCGTGGTGCAGCAGCGGCTGAATCCGCTGCCGGAGAACGCCGAGGAGCCGGCCCACGACGGGGGGGGCGGCGTCGCGGCGCTGCCGGGTAAGCTCGTCGGCGCGGCGGGGATGCTCCTGCGACGGCACGCCTGGAAGATGGACTTCAACCAGTGCACCGGCCGGCAGCTCGTCGACGGGCTGAAACGCGTGGAGCGGAAGTACGGCGGGCTTCCGTACGAGCTGCCCGTCGTGTTGATCGGGCACTCGAAGACCTTCACGCGTCACAACGAGCGCAGTCTGAAGCCCTTCCTCGAGTACGTGGCCGAGCGGGGCCCGCGCCTGCGCTTCGGCACCTTCGGGGATTTCGACCTGCGGGTCTTTCGCACCGTCTCCACCTGAACGCTGAAAGGAGCGGCAGATGAAGCTCTCCATCGTGACCTTGGCGCTCAATGAGGAGAAGAACCTGCCGCGCTGCCTCGGGGCCGTGCGCCGCCTCGATCCGAAGGGGTGGGAGATCGAGCACATCGTCTGCGACGGCGGGTCGAAGGACCGCACGGTGCAGCTCGCCGAGGAGCTCGGCGCGAAGGTGGTCCACGCGGAACCCGGCATACCGCGCCAGCGCAACGTGGGGGCCCGCGCCGCGACGGGCGAGGTGATCGCCCAGATCGACGCCGACGTGGAGGTCTTCCAGGGGTACATGGACGCGGTGCAGCGGCACTTCGGCGAGGGCAAGGACCTCGTGCTCGGCGGGAACAAGCGCCTGCCCCCGGACGCCTCGTGGGTGGCCAAGGCCTACGCCCTGAGCTGGGTCGGTGCGGCGACGGTCCTCGGCGAGGGGCCAGGCACGGCGGACGCGAGCTCCATCAGCTGCATGTGCATGACCACCACGCGGCGCGTCTACGACCTGGTCGGCTGGTTCCGCGAGGACCTCCTCGTCGAGGAGGACACGGCCTTCGTCTACGGCGCCGAGCAGGCCGGGGTGCCGGTGATCGTGGATCCGACGGTGGACTACATCCACCACGGCGAGCCGAAGTCCTTCAAGGACTTCGTCCGCAAGACGGCCTGGAACGCCGACTACACCTTCTGGTTCAAGCGGCTCAGGAGCGGCGACAAGACGGCCTGGCGCTCGTGGATGTACTGGTGGGGGCTGATGTTCACCGGCGCGCTCTTGCCGGGGCCGCTGCCCGCCGCCGGCCTCGTCCTGACCCGCGCGGCGGTGACGGCGACGAAGAACCGCACGCCGGAGTGGTTTCCGCAGCTCGTGGCGATGTATGCGGGCTACGGGGCGGGGCTGACGGCGGCCGTGATGGGGTACAGCAGGAACAAGCACAAGCGCTGGCGCTGACCGCAGCGCGCGCGAACGGACGCGAGAGCCGACGCAGGCGAAGCACGAGGAGAGAGCATGTCGAGTCTACGAGGGCACGGATGGTTCGGTTTGACGCTGCTGGCGCTGGTCGCCGCGGGCTGCGGGGGCAAGGCGAGCACCGCTGACGGCGGGGGCGTGCGTCGGGACGGCCGCGGAGACGGACCCGCCTGGCCCGACTACGGCCTGGAGGATGGCCGCCCACCGACGGGGGACGGCTCGCAGCGCGCCGACGGCGGCGCGGTGGGGGACTTCAAGACCCCGCCTCCGGGCACCTGGGTCCCGGTCAAGGCCGGCACCTTCAACATGGGGTCCCCGGCGGCCGAGCCCTGTCGCAGCACGGGAGAGACCGAGCACGGCGTGACGCTGACCCGCGGCTTCGAGATCGGCGCGACGGAGACGACGCAGGGTGAGTTTCAGGCCGCGATGGGCTACAACCCGTCGAACAACGCGGCCTGCGGCGCGAACTGCCCCGTCGAGAATCTGAACTGGCACCAGGCGGCGGCCTACTGCAACGCGCTGTCGGCGAAGAAGAGCCTGGGCGCCTGCTACACCTGCACCGGGACGCAGAGCGCGGCCAAGTGCCAGGTCGACGCGGCCTACGCCGCGAGTGGAAAGACGATCTACGACTGCCCGGGGTACCGGCTCCCGACGGAGGCCGAGTGGGAGTACGCCTGTCGGGCGGGAGCGACCACGGCGCTCTACAACGGCGCGCTCGACGGGGCGAAGTGCAAGGGTGACGACGCGAACGCGTCGGCGATCGCCTGGTACGACGTGACGGCGCAGGGCAAGACTCAGCCGGTCGGGAAGAAGCAGCCGAACGCGCTCGGCCTCTTCGACATGTCGGGCAATATCCAGGAGTGGGTGCACGACGTGTATCAGCAGGACCTGGGCGCGGGCGCGGCGACGGACCCGGTGATCGCGACGGCGGGCAAGACCCAGGGGGTGATCCGCGGGGGCAGTGCCTACCACGACCCCGAGCGTCTGCGCTGCGCGTTCCGCGTGGGGCAGACCTTCGCCAACGCCGGGACCTCCCTCGGCGTGCGCTGCGTGCGCACGACCCCGTGACCCCGACCTCGGATAGAGGCCCCGCTTCGTAGGGGCCCCGCTTCGTAGGGGCCCGCTTTCCCCACCGCCCCGTCGCAGTTCGTGCGCCACGGGCACGAGGTCGAGGTACACTAGGCCCGATGGGCGAGTCCTCCGAGACCGGTCAGCGCACCTATCGACCGGGAGAGCAGAGCGCCGCGCGCGCCGGAGTCGAGGCGGTGCTCTGGGTCGTGCATCCGCCCGAGGTCGCGGGCCCGATTCCTCTCGAGGAGCCGCGGACCGTCCTCGGGCGGATCGTCGACGGAGAAGCGCACCCGCGCCTCGGCCACCGAACCGTCTCGAGGCGGCACCTCGCCGTGGAATGGGTGGCGGGGCGCGGCGAGCATACGGCCGAAGATCTGGGCAGCAGCAACGGGAGCTGGGTCGACGGCCGTCGCCTCCAGGGGAGCCCGCGGCCGCTCGTGAACGGATCCGTCCTGCGGCTCGGGGATGTGATCCTGGTCTACGAGCAGGGGCTGGCGCTGCCCCCCGAGCCCGATGGGGTCGGTCGCGAGGCCGTGCCGGGGCTCTCCCGCGCGGCACGCTCCCTGCGGGCGGCGGTCGCGCGGCTAGCGTCGCAGCCGGCGCCGGTCCTGCTCGTAGGAGAGGCGGGCGTGGGCAAGGAGACGATCGCCCGCGAGCTGCACCGAATGACCGGCCGAGCGGGGCCGCTCGTAGCCGTGAGCTGCACCGAGCTAGAGGGGGGGCCCGCCGAGCATCAGCTCTTCGGCACCGACGCTGCGGGGGCGGAGGGGACGGAGCCGGCCCCGCAGGGGTTCGTGCGTGCGGCGACGGGCGGGACGCTCTTCCTCGACGAGGTGGGCGCCCTTTCCCTCGCGCTCCAGGAGAGGCTCCTGCACCTGCTGCAGGAGCGCGAGGGCGGCGAGGCGGGAGGATCGGAGCCGCAGCCGGACCTGCACCTCGTGACGACCACGCAGCGCGACCTGGGGCGCGAGGTGGATCGCCAGACCTTCAATCGGGAGCTCCACGCGCTGCTCTCGCTCTGGGAGCTTCGCGTGCCCTCCCTCGTCGACCGGCGCGCCGACCTCCTGGACTGGTACGCGCGTCTCTACCGCCGATGGGCCGCCAAGCGCCGGCTAGCGGAGAGCCAGCCGGTGCCCGAGCTCGAGACCGCCGCGGCCGAGGCCTTGCTGCTCGCCGCCTGGCCGGACAACCTGCGTGGGCTGGACCGGGTCGTCCACCGTCTGGCCGTGGGTCGCTTGCGCCCGCAGCCGGTGACGCTGCAGGAGCTCGAGCCGCTGCTCCCGGTGGTGAAGCGCGTCGACCATTCGGACGAGCCCGCCCCCACCATGCGCCTGCCCATCATCGCGGATCACGACGAGTCCGATTCCGACTGAGCGGGGCTCACACCACCTTCTTTTGATTGAAGACCACGCCCGCCACCCGGTGACCCTCGAGCTGGCGCAGCGCGCTGGCGACCCCCGTCAGGGTGGAACGCTTGCGCCCCGCGACGAGCACGGTCCCCTCGGCCAGCTGCTGCAGCGCTACCGCGTCCGAGGCCTCGGCCATCGGTCGCGAGTCGAGCACGATCACGTCGAAGATCTCCTTCAGCCCCTTGACCATCTCGCCGAAGGCCGGGGAGGTGAGCATCGGGAGCATGGGCTTGCGGACCGAGCTCGCGGGGATCACGCTGAGCGTCTCCGCCAGCTTGTAGATCGTCCAGAACTCCGTGGTCCCGGCCATGCGCCCCTCGAGTTGCTCGTAGAGGCCCACTCCGTCGTCGGTACGGAACCCGAGCATCCGCGTGAGCGTGGCGTCTCCGCCGCAGGTGTCGATGAGCAGCGTGCGACGGCGCGATTCGGCGAGCGCCAGGGCGAGATTGGCCGCCACGATGGTTCGGCCCACTCGCGGCTCCCAGCTGCAGACGACGACCACGCGACACGGAGGGTCTCGCACCTCCTGAAGCCGGCTGGCGAGGAGGCGCATCTGGTCCGCGCCGTCCGAGCGTGGGGCGGTGGCCAGGAAGAGCCCGGCCGCGGTCGGGGGGGTGGCCACCACGCTGCGCACGCGCAGCGGGATCGACTCGTCCTCGTCGAGGAGGTTGTGCAGCACCATCGACTGCACGGAGGACTGGACGATGGCCGTTGGCGCGGGTCCGCCGGGGAGCGCCAGGAGCCCGCCGTCGCCGATCATGCTCTCCTGGGCCGTGTGCATGCCCGTCAGCCCCGAAGAGCGCGGCCGCACCCCGAGTTCGAGCTCCTTCTCTTCCCTCGACCATCCGAGGAGCTCCGCGTTTCCCGACGGGCTGTCGCGCACCGCGGCGGCCACCTCGGCCTTCCCCTGCGCGGGGAGCCGGGCCAGGAGCTGGAGGTGCAAGAGGGAAGGTACGTCGTCGACGGCGAAGAGGCGCTTGTCCAGGCTGCCGAGCGCGAGCGCGAGCCCGATGCCGAGCAGCAGCGAGGTAAGGACGCCCGCGGCGAGCACCATCCAGCCCTTCACTCCTTTGGGGGAGGTCGGCACGTCGGCCTGCTCGACGACAGCGGCCAGCTTCTCGGTCTTGTAGGCGCCGAGGGCGAACGCGGCAGCCGCGGCGAGGCGATCGAGACCTTCGAAGCGCTGGAGCTGCAGGCGCTGCTCGCGCGACATCTCGCCCCACTGCGCCTCGAGGCGCGGGAGCTTCTTCTGCGAGGCCTGCTTGCTCCCCACGCGGGACTTCAGCCGCTTGTCGAGCTCGCGCAGGCGGGCCTGCACGCGCAGCGCGTAGGCCGACGCTCCGGTGACCTGGCCTGGCTTGGCCTGGGCCACCTGATCCTCGAGCTCCTTGATGCGCCGCTGCACCTGCTTCACGGAGGGGTGGTCGTCGCCGAGCCCTTCGGCCTTGAAGCCGCTGAGCTGCACGCGCGCGCGCTGGAGCTCCCGCATGGCCGAACCCGCGACGGAGGTGGGGGCGTTGTCGTCGTGCGACAGATTTCGCAGCTCGGCCTGCAGGCGGGTGCGCTCGTCGAGCAGGCTCTTGAGCGCCGGGTCCTTGTTCCCGAGCACCATCCCCGCGCGGTCGAGCAGCCGGCGGTTCGCCTGGACCCGCATGCGGTCGGGGCCGGTCGTGGCGAGCCGGCGGTCGCTGTCGAGAGTGCGCACGAGCAGGTCGGGGTTCGCGCGGAGGAAGCCGAGCATCTTGTCTTCGATGCGTTCGAGGTCCTTCGACGCCTTCTGCGCCTGCCCGCGGGTGAACTTCGACAGCGTCTCGGCGCGCTCGCGCATCATGGCCGTGTGCTGCCGGATCGCCGAATCGGTCATCCAGGCCACGAACGCCTGCGCCTGCTCGGGGGAGTGGGCGCGTCCGGTCGCGCGATACATGGTGTCGGTCTGCGGCACGATGTTGGCGTACTTGCGCAGGTACTTGATGAGCTCGAGCTGGTTCGTCTCGCTCGGGTTGCCGAAGGCGTCCGGCCGCGCGCGCACGAGCTGCTGCAACGATGCGTCGCTCGTCACCTGCTCGAGGAGCACCTGCGCCAGGGGCGACGGCTCGGGGGGCTCCTCCTGCGGAATGGTGACCGAGGCGTCGAGCTGCGGGGCTTGCACCTTCAAGGTGAGGCGGAAGGTGGACTCGGAGTGATATTCGGGCCGGAAACGGTGTTTCACGGCGACGGCGCCGGCCGTGCCGAGGCCGAGCACGACCAGCACGAGGTACCAGCGGCGCGCGAAGTGCCGGATCGCCTCGTTCAAGGTGAAGGGGCGACTCGTGGCGACTCTAGCGGCGGAAGCGGCCATGACGTTTCGTTTCCGGGCGACGCGGCTCGACCAGGCGGCCGTCTATCTGCGTAGTACGCGGCAACTACATAGTACGCGCGAGGCTACCATACTTCGGCGATCAGCCGCTCGTCCGTGGGCCGCGGCGTGAAGATGTACGCCGCACCCGCCAGGCCGCTCAACCAGACGCCGTTCCTGGGGCACTCCGGCGTGCCGCAGATGTCGGGTCGCGACAGGTTCTGCACGCCGACGCTCGCGGCCAGCCCGCCGAAGACCCGCCATCCACGGCTCACGGCGTAGATCAGCTGGCCTCGGAGTCGCAGGGCATGGAGCGTGTTCGCCTCGCCGGCGGCGAAGTAGTGCGTGCCGAAGCGCGACAGCTCGTAGGCCGCCTCCGCGAACCCTCGCCAGGGGCTGTTCCCCGCCTGCCGGACCCAGCGCCCCCGGAGCTGCACGATGCGCTCCGGAAATCCCCCGACGTAGTTGTTCTCCTGGATCGTCGAGCTCGCCATGAGGTGGAGCGCGTCGAGCCGGTTGGCCCAGCTCGCCTCGAGCTCGACGAGGGGCTCGACCGGCCAGAGCGGGCCATCGGGCTGGTTCAGCACGCGCCCCACGCCAGCGCGTGCGGCGAGAGAGAAGCGCTCCCGCCGGGAGTAACGGTAGCCCGCCATCGCCCCCACGAGGACCGAGGTGGGCGGGACGGAGGCCTTGCGGTTCGGCGTCGCCGGCCGGTAGCCCACGCCGACGTCCATCACGCGGGCGAGCGCGCGCACCGAGCCCTCGTGCGCCTCGTTGAAGGAATGCTCCCACTCCGCGGTGAGGTGCGTCCCCGCGCTGACCCACACGTCGTTGTCGGTGATCGTGGCGCGATCGCGAAACCACGCGAAGAGGTGGGTGCCGAGGCGGAGGAGCAGCGCGTCGTGCTCTGCCAGACGGGCTAGCGCCTCGACGGTCGGGTCCAGGACCAGCGAGAGGTTGGTGGTCAAGCTCCCCGGAATGGCCACCCCCGCCTCCCCGATGGAGAGCGGCTCGAGCTCGGCGAAGAGGGTCCCGGCGAGCTGCAGCCGTCGGAGGACGCGCCAGGTCTGCGCGCTGTGGACGCGCGCTACCGGGGCGCGGAAGTCCGCGTTGTTCGCGGCGAGGATGGCTCCCGCGAAGACGGCGTTCGCCGATTCGAAGCTCGGGCGCGCGTACTGGTGGCCGAAGAGCCCGGCCACCTCGAAGCGGGCGTCGTGGGCGCTCGGCTCGGCCCAGATGTTCGAGCCCTGCTTCCCCGAGTAGACGTAGGCCACCGAGGCGCGGCCTCCGCCGACGACGGTGTTGCGCGCACCGGCGCGAGTCGGAAGCAGCAGGCCGGCGAGGCCGGCGACGACGAGGACCACGCGCAGCATGGCCGACCCTTGTAGCACGAACGGGCGTCGACGGTGCAACGTCACCCCGCCGGGCTACGCCGCGGGCTTTTCGGGGCGGCCGTCGACCGCGAGCTCCCCGGTGGGCTTCTTGGTGGGGGTCACGAGCGGCTTGTACCTGTGCCCGATGACGCGCGCGGGGTTGCCCATCACGAGGACGCTCTCTTTCACGGGGCGAGTCACCACCGATCCGACCCCCACGATGGTGTTGTCGCCGATGCTGGCTGCCACGAGCGCCTTCTCGCCGATCCACGTGTTGCTGCCGATGTGAACCGGCTCGGGAGCTCCGGCCTGATCCATCATCGGGGTGGTGGGATCGGCGGTCCCGTGCTGGTGCAGCCCGTCCAGGATACTGACGAAGCTGGCCAGCATCACGTTGTTCCCCATCGTGCAGGGGCCGACGACGCAGTAGGCACCGATCGTCACGTAGTCGCCGACGGAGGTGTCGGGGCTCACGAAGTACGAGCCGTACTCGACCTTGAGGTTTCGCCCGCAGCGGCGCAGGGTGTGCGAGTAGAACGCGCCGCGGAGCTGCCGGCCGAGTGTCCCCGGGATCATGGAGAGCGCGGTGGAGTAGAGGTAGAAGTCGAACTTGGGCGTCAGGCGCTGTCGCACCTTCACGGCGGCCACGAGTGGCGAAACGGCCGCGCTCCCCGCCCAGTACGCGCCGAGCTTCAGGACCTCTTTCAATGACAGAAGCTCCGGATTCATCCCTCCCCTTCCTTTCTCGAGTCGCCAGCGCCCGTCAAGATAGCGTAGCCGGCGGGAAAACGGCGCGTCAACTCGCGCGCCGGATGCGTGTGCCGGACGCGCGCGCGCCGGACACGCGTGCGGCGGTCACACGCGCGCCGGGCCCCGACGTCCGCGCCGACCTCCCGTCATGCCGCTTTTCGCTCGGGCCTCGGTCGAGTATTCTGCCGCCATGGGACTGGGTCTGAAGCCGTGGATCGGTCGCGCGAGCTACCGACTGAACTGTCTCGCTGCGAAGGTCTTCGAGCAGCGGCGCTACCCGCTGGTGATCACCTACCATCGCATCGGCCGGCGCGAGCAGCTCTGGCCCGACCTGATCGAGATCGCCGAGGCGAATCTCGACCAATTCGAGCGCCAGATGGAGTGGCTGGTCCGCTACACCGAGCCCGTCTCGATGGCCGAGTACCGTGAGATCGTCTCGGGGACGCGCCCTTCTCCGAGCCGCGCGGTGCTCGTCACCTTCGACGACGGGTACCGCGAGGACCTCCTGCGAACGGTTCCGGTGCTCGAGCGGACCGGCATTCGACCGACGGTCTTTCTCCCCACGGCGTTCGTGGGCACGGACGTCCGCTTCTGGTGGGATCGGATCGGGACCTGTGTGCAGACGGCGGTGCTTCCCCGTCTGCGGCTCGCCTACCCCGAGCGCGTCGATCTGCCGCTTCAGACCCCGGCGGAGCGAGACGTCGCGATGCGACGCCTGATCGAGCTGGCGAAGACGCTCTCGCGCGACGGGCGGGAGGAGATGCTCGTGGCCCTCGAGACGAGCCTCGAGCTCCCGTCCACCGCGACCCTCGACCGCCGACGGGTGCTGGACTGGGACGAGGTGCGCGAGCTGCGGCGGGTGTTCGACTACGGCGCGCACACGCACACCCACGCCCGGCTCTCCACGCTCGCCGCGGACGAGCTGCGCGACGAGCTCGGCCGGTGCAAGCAGATCGTCGAGCGAGAGCTCGGCGAGCCCTGTCGCTCCATCGCGATCCCCTACGGGGGCGAGAGCGACTACACCGACGAGGCGGTGCGCGTGGCCGGCGAAGTGGGGTTCGAGCTCGTGTTCTCGATGCACGATTCGCTTCGCCCTCCCAAGCCCTTCAACGGCGCTCTGCTCGTGGACCGTGTCACGCTCGATCCGCGCCTCGACGTGCCGGGGCTGGCGGCCAAGCTGACCTGGCCCCAGCTCTTCGTGCCCGACTGGACCGGGAGGGCGCGTCGCGGACTCGGCCGCCTCTGGCCCGGACTGTAGGCGAGACGGCGGGGACACGGGAGACGACCCGGCGTGCGCGCGCAGCCCATGCGGCCGGTCCACGAGCTGATGGCCCAGGCCGTGCGGCGCCGGTACTTCCCCTCCGCGGTGCTGCTCGTGGCGACCGACGGCCAGCCCGTCCTCTATCAGGCCTACGGCGACTGCGACCTGGACACCGTCTTCGACCTTGCGTCGCTGACGAAGCCCCTCGCCCTCGGCGCGGTCGTGATGCGCCTCGTGGCGGAGGGTAAGCTCGCCTACGGCGCGCGGCTCGCCTCCCTCGTGCCCGAGCTCGCCGGGTGCGAGGTCGGGGGCGTGCGGGTCTCGCAGCTCCTCGCGCACGGAAGCGGACTGCCGGCCTGGCGCCCCTACTTCGAACGTACCTCGGGGATCCCGGTCGCGAAGCGGCGCGACGCCATCCGGCGCTGGGTCGCCGAGGAGCCGCTCGAGCATCCCCCGGGAAGCCAGGCGGTCTACAGCGACCTGGGCTACATCCTCCTCGATTGGGCGGTGGAGCGCAGCGCCGGGGCGAGGCTGCACGACCTCGCGCGACGGATGGTCTACGAGCCTCTCGAGCTGAGCCGGACCGGGTTCGTGGACCTCCTGCGGCCGGGGGCGAGGCAGGCGCTCCGACAGCGCCCGGGCTGGACCTTCGCCGCGACCGAGCTGCTCGCCGGTCGACGGCAGCGCCTCGTGGCCGAGGTGCACGACGACAACTGCCGCGCGATGGGTGGCGTGAGCGGCCACGCGGGGCTCTTCTCGACCGCGCACGACGTGCACCTGCTCGTGCGCGAGCTCGTCGCCGCGTACCACGGCGGTCGCTCTCTCTTCGCCCCGAAGGTCGTCCGCCAGGCCTGGCGTCGCTCCCCCGTGCCGGGGTCCTCCTGGGCCCTCGGCTGGGACACGCCGTCGGGGGAGACCCCGAGCTGCGGGAGGTACTTCGGCACGGGCGCCGTCGGGCACCTCGGCTTCACCGGGACCTCCGTCTGGCTCGACCCCGCGAGACGTCTCTGGGTCATCCTCCTGACCAACCGGGTCTACTTCGGCCGCGAGCCGAACCCCATGCGCCTCTTCCGTCCGCAACTGCACGACCGGGTCATGCGCGCCCTCATGGGACGCGCGGTCTGAGCCCCGCGCGCGGGGGCCCCGCCCTCGACGGTCGTCGCGTTGACACTCCTTCTAGGCCCACGGTACTGTGCCGCCTCGGATCGAGAGCCAAAGGAATGGCGAGGAGCGCACCGCTGCAAGTCACCGTCCGTCTCGACCTCCTCTCGGGTCCGTCGACGGGGCAGCGCTGCTATCGACTCACGGAGCGGGTCGAGCTCCCGCCGCGGCTCCTCTTCGCGCGCGACCTTCCGATCGAGGGAGAGGGCGTGGCCGAACTGAGCTTCGCCTTGCCGGACGGGACGCCGATCGCGACGCGGGGAAGGCTGTACTACGACCCCGAGCGCCCGCAGGCGGGGAGCGAGGCAGAGCTCGTCGCGCTCACCGCCGACCAGATCTTGGCCCTGCAGACCTACGTGGAAGAGAGGCAATCATCGTGACTCAGAGAACCGACCGCGTGACCGAGCCCGTGGCCTATCTCGAGCAGCTCAACGCTCGAGCTCTCGAGGGGGGCGGGGCCGCGCGCATTGCCAAACAGCACGAGGCGGGAAAGCTCACGGCGCGCGAGCGGGTGGAGGCCCTCCTCGATCCCGGCACCTTCGTCGAGCTCGACCGGCTCGCGCTGCACCGCTGCACCGACTTCGGCATGGCCGAGCAGCGCGTCCTCGGCGACGGCGTGGTCACAGGCTACGGCGAGGTGCGGGGTCGCCTGACGTATGTTTTCGCGCAGGACTTCACCGTCTTCGGCGGGAGCTTGGGTCTCGCGCACGCGGCGAAGATCTGCAAGGTCATGGACCTCGCGGCGAAGGTCGGCGCTCCCGTGGTGGGACTCAACGATTCGGGCGGGGCGCGCATCCAGGAGGGGGTGGAGTCTCTCGGCGGCTACGCGGAGATCTTCCTGCGCAACACCCTCTTCTCGGGGGTCATTCCGCAGGTCTCGGCGATCCTCGGTCCCTGCGCCGGCGGCGCCGTCTACTCGCCGGCGTTGACCGACTTCATCCTGATGGTGGACGAGACGAGCTACATGTTCATCACCGGGCCCGACGTGATCAAGGCCGTGACGCACGAGGAGGTGACGAAGAACGCGCTCGGCGGGGCGGCGACGCACAACGCCAAGTCCGGCGTGGCGCACTTCGCCTTCCCCGACGAGCCCGCGCTCATCCGCGGCATCCGCGAGCTGCTCTCGTTCCTCCCGCAGAACAACATGGAGGACCCGCCCGAGCAGCCGACGGAAGATCCGGCGACCCGCGTGGACGAGGCCCTGGACACGCTCGTGCCGCGCGAGGCGACCAAGCCCTACGACATCAAGGACCTGATCAAGGTGGTGGTCGATGACCACTACTTCCTCGAGGTGCAGCCGCAGTTCGCGGGGAACATCGTGATCGGGTTTGCCCGACTCGCGGGACGCTCCGTCGGGATCGTGGCCAATCAGCCGGCGGTCCTCGCCGGGTGCCTGGACATCAACGCGTCGATCAAGGCGGCGCGGTTCGTGCGGTTTTGCGACTGCTTCAACATCCCGCTCGTGACGCTGGTGGACGTCCCCGGCTTCCTTCCCGGGACCGACCAGGAGTACGGCGGCATCATCAAGCACGGGGCGAAGCTCCTCTACGCCTTCGCCGAGGCCACGGTGCCAAAGGTCACGCTCATCACGCGCAAGGCCTACGGCGGCGCCTACGACGTGATGGCGTCCAAGCACATTCGCGCGGACATCAACTTCGCCTACCCGACCGCCGAGATCGCGGTGATGGGCCCCGACGGGGCGGTCAACATCCTCTTTCGCAAGGAGCTCGCCGAGGCGGAGAACCCGGACGCCGCGCGGAAGGAGCAGATCGACTACTACCGGCGCACCTTCGCGAACCCCTACAAGGCGGCGGAGCTCGGCTACATCGACGAGGTGATCCTCCCTCGCGAGACCCGCGGCCGGCTGATCGCCGCGCTTCGCATGCTGCGCAACAAGCGGCAGGACAACCCGCCTCGCAAGCACGGCAACATCCCGCTCTGAACACGGCCACCTTGGCCGCGATCCCGCGTCGCGGCCGCGACGCGAAAAGCGCTTCCTTCCGGTACGCCGCGCCTGCCTTCCCTCAGGGCGCAGCCTGCGCGAAGCCGATCGTCCCGAGCTGCCCGATGGGAGTGGGCTGGTCGGGGGAGCCGCTCCCCGTGGACCAGCGGAGGGTCGTGGGGACCGCCTGTCCTGGGTCCTCGTCGTAGAGCACGAGGTCGAAGCCGATGCGGTCCTGGTGCTGCAGACCGGCGCGGCCGAGGGCCGAAAGCTTGAGCCATCCCTCGACGGTCCATCCGGCGCCATTCGGCAGTAGCGCGAAGGCCACGGCGATGTCGCTCGCCGTGAGGCCCTGGCCCCTGCGGGCCACGACTGCGCTGGCCTGGATCTCCAGCCAGAAATCGCCCTTGCCGTAGTCTCCGCCGTCTTTCGTCCCGTCGAGGCCGATCGCCAGCCGGTCGGGGCGCTCGGTCCCCGCGCATCGTCCGGCGGGCTGTCCGGCGCGCAGGGCGGGGCAGTCGTCGAGCACGCGGAGCGCGAAATGCAGCCGGTCCGCCTCCCACGCCAGAAAGAGCTCGGCCCGCAGGTCCGACAGCGGCGCCGGATCGCCGGCCGCCAGCATCGTGCCATCCAGGATCAGCGACGGGGAGCTGCGCCATTCGTTGAGCGAGCCGTCGGGCGTCGGGCTGCGCGTGTGGGCGCTCGGCTGAGGGAGCGCCACGGCCACCTGTGGCGTCGAGAAAGGGATCAGCTCCTCGAGGTCCTCGCCGCTCGTGAAGTCGATCACGCGGGTCTCGCCGCGCGCGACCAACTGAGTCCCGCGAAGGCCGCTTATCTGAACGCGGCGTCCGGGGGTGGGTGCGAGCTGGCTCAGCTCGGCGCCGAGCTTGTTCGCCGGCACGACCACCTGCTCGATCGCCCCGAGCGTGGTGTTGAAGATCTGTACGCGGTACTGGTCGAGCCCTGCGAAGGGGTCCTCGCACCCCGCTCCGACGAGCCGCAAGGTGAGCGTGCCATCCCCGCCGCAGCCGAGGAGCGCCGCTACGACGGTCAGACCGAGGGAGATTTGGAGCTGCCGCACCCGGATCGCCCGGGGGCTCGTCGCGCGGGACATGCACGAAGTATACGCCGGTCGTTGCGGGGAGCTGAAGCGCTTCGCTACAATGGGCGTCCGTGCCCAAGCTCAGAGACCTCGCGAATCGAGACCGCCGCTCGGGCAGCGTTCGCCCCGGGGCGATGCGGGCGCGAGGGTTCGCCGGCCCGCGCTGGGCCGCGCTCGTCGCGTTCGTTCCATGCGTGCTCGCCACGGTGGGGGCGACGGCGGCGCCGGGGACGCGGGTGCACCTCCTCGAGGTCGCTCACGGCGAGCTGCCCCTTTCCGTGCGGCGACAGGTCCTGGCGGCCCTCGCCACGGGTCTCGCGACGCGTGGGGCGTGGCAGGTGGGTCAGGAGCCGCTCGTGGATCGCGCGCCGGTCGCCCCGCGGCTGCAAGCGCTCCTGGCGAAGGCCAAGGCGGCCTCGGCGGAGTTCCGTGAGGCGGAGGCGCTGCGCCTGCTCCAGGATGCGGATCGGCTCTTTCGAGAGGCGTACGGTCCGCAGACGAGTGTGGAGCCCCTCGTCGAGGTGCTGCTCGCCCTGGCGAAGCTCGAGGCCGAGACGGGTCATCCCGAGCGGGGGGGCTGGGCGCTCACGCGCGTGGCGGTGCTCGACCCCGCGCGGAGCCTCGACCCGGGGCGCTACGCCCCCGTGGTGGTCCAGATGTTCGACCGCCTGCGCGCGCGCGTGGCCAAGGAAACGGGCACGCTCGTCGCACGCAGCACCCCCGAGGGCCAGCCGATCTGGATCGACGGACGGTACCGCGGACAGGCTCCGGTCACGGCCACCGTCACGGCGGGCGAGCACTTCGTGGCGGTGGGTGCGTTCGGCGGCACCGCCGGTCGCGCGGTCACCGTGTCCGCCGGCGGACGCGCAGACGTCCTGCTCTCGCCCCCTGCGCCGTCGGGCGGCGGCGACGCCACGCTGAAGGCCATCGGCCGGCGCCTGGGCGCGTCCTGGGTCGTGGCCGTGGCGCTCCAGTCTCGCGAAGAGGGGTGGCAGATCACCGCGCGTCCGGTCGCCGCCGACGGCAGCGCGGAGGCGCAGGTGCTCCGCTCCCGCATCGTCGGGGAAGATCGGCTCTCCTGGGCCGCCGGAGAGCTCTCGGGCGCCCTGGCCTTCGCCCTGCAACGCTCGCTCGCCTCCCCGGGTCCGCCGGAAGGCGACCGGCTCCGCCGCCGTCGTCCGTTCTGGGCCACCTGGTGGTTCTGGACCGGAGTAGCCGTTGCCGCAGGGGGGGCCGCCGCGGCGAGCGCCGTGGTCCTGACGCGACCCGAACCCGTCGTCCACCTGCGCCTCGCCCGGTGAAGCTCGTCCTCCGCCCCACGATCCGTCCCGTCGAGGCGCGTCGCTGCTGACGGGGCCGCGCCGGGCCTTGACCTACTGCAGCGTCACGAAGCGGCGCACGGTCTCGCCTGGCTCCACGTGAATGCTCACGCGCTTGCGGAGCTTCAAGGCCGGATTCACGAGTTCCACCTCGTGCGTGCCAGCCGGCAGGCTGAAGGGCGTGGCCGAGGTGGTACGCCCCGTCTCCTTGCCGTCCACGACGATGTAGGCCCAGGGTTCGGACTTCAGGATCACGCGCCCCGCGCCCGCAGGTTTGGGCTCGGCCCCCCCCGGATCGACGGCCTCCGGCTTCGCCGGCCGCGGCAGAGTGGACCCACGCGACGGACGCGCCGCGGCGATCGGGCGCACGGCGGCGATCGGGCGCCGCGCTCCGGGCCGCTTGCGTGGCGCGGACTTCAGCGCGACCACGGCCCCCTCGGTGGAAGGCCGCGTGGGCGCCGTGCGTGTCGGGACTGCGGGTGCACCCGTGGCAGGAGCGCTGCCGTTCTCGGCGAGCAGCGTGCCCTTGCCGGAGGGGCGACCGCGACGCGTTGCCGGGGAGGCGCTCGGGCCGCCTGACCGGGCGTCCGCTTCCTCCCGAGGGGGCGCGCTGGCTCGGGCGGCGGCGACGTCCGGTGCGGCCGCGGCCGCGTCTGGTGCGGGGGCCTTCGCGGGGCCTAGTGCCTTCGTCGGGCCCAGGGCCTGCGTCACGGCGGGCGGCGCGGCGTCGGGCTCCTCGGCCACAGCGCCGGGTTGCTGCACTGACGTTACCAGCCGCGTACGCGCGTCGCCCTCCAGGAGTCGATGGACGAGCGCGTACGCTCCCAGCGTGCCGACGGCCAGCCCGAGCGGCGCGACGACGAGCCACGCGCGGAGCCCTCGTCGAGGCACGGCCTCCGAGGAGGTGCGCATCGGCTGCACGAAGGGTGTGGCCACGGGGGCCGCGGCCGACATGGGGAGCGGCACCGCCTCGTCGGGGAGCGGGAGCGGTTTCGTCGCCGCTCGAGGGGGAAGAATGCGCAGCGCCGATTCGCCGACGGGCCCAGCGGGTGTCGCGGCCGGCGTCGAGGCGTCCTCCGTGTCGACCGATGGAGAGCTCGGCCACACGATCCCCGCGTCGCTCGTCGTCGGTGGTTCTTCGGCGGCATCCGGCGGGAGCGGCGGGATCATCGCCAGCTCGTCGGTCTCGAAGGGCGGGAGCTCGTCTCGCAGGTGGTCCGGCAGGTCCGTCTCGGCCGTGATGTCCTCGGGCAACGGGGGCATGCCCGTCATCTGCTTCACGAGTTCGAGGTCGACCGGCACGCTCGGCGGTCGGTACGCGCCGAGGGGTCCCCCGGAGTGCTGCGGTCCGCGCATCTCCGTCGGCTCGTCCTCGTCGTCCATGCGGTCCAGCACCTCTGCGGCGTGGCGGACCGGGTCGGCCGTCGCAACCGTGGCGACGCTGGCCTCTCCAGGCGCAGCGCGGAGGTGCTCCTCGTCCACGACGTCCTCGTCGGTCACCTCCACGACGCTGTGGCGGTTCGGCACGGTGGGCACGCTGGCGAGGCCCCCCGGCCGCTTGCCGGCCCCTAGCTCCCGCGCCAGGGCGTGCCCTTCGCCTCCCTTGCCGCCCCCTTTGCCGCGCTCGTGCTCCGCTCCGCGCAGCCGCGCGAGGAGCGTGGGAGAGGGGATGCCCGGATTAGTCACCGCATCGTTGAGTCTCCGGCCAGGGTCCGCGGACCGGAGATTCGCCGTGCGCGGCAGATCGAAGCCCGCGACGGTGTTGAGCGCGAACGCGACCTGCGACACCGTGGGCAGGCTCGCCTGGGACGCCCCGAAGAGCCGCACCAGCAGCGACGCGAGGTCGGTGGGTCCTACCAGCGTCGTGGCCGAGCGCATGCGATAGGCACGTAGCGCGGCGCCCAGGTCTGCCACGGCCTGGTAGCGTCGGGCGGCCTCGGGCTCGAGCGCCCGTAGCAGGATGCCCTCCAGCTCGGGGGCGATCCCTGGCGCGATGGACGAGGGCAGCGGGATCTTGGCCGAGCGGACCGCCTGGAGCATCTCGAGCTCGGTGCTGGCCTGGAAGACGCGGCGGCCGACGACGAGCTCGAAGAGCACCGCCCCCAGGGAGAAGATGTCGCTTCGGTGGTCTACCCCCTTGCCGCGCGCCTGCTCGGGGGACATGTACGCGACCTTGCCCTTGAGCGACCCGACCTGGGAGACGTCCCGGCCGTAGCGCGCGACTCCGAAATCGGTGAGCTTCACCTCTCCGGCGTAGGAGATGAGGATGTTCGACGGCGACACGTCCCGGTGGATGAGGTTCAGGGTCCGTCCCTGGGCGTCGGCGAGCCGATGCGCGTGGTGCAGGGCGTCGCACACCTCCGTGGCGATGTAGAGCGCCATGTCCTGACTGAGCGGCTGGCGCATTCTCGCCGCGTGATCCATCGCGGTGCGCAGGTCCCGGCCGTCCACGAACTCCATGACGATGAAGTACTCGCCGTCGTCGTTCTGGCCGAGGTCGAGGATCTGGACGATGTTCCGGTGGTGCAGTCGGGCCGTGATCTTCGCCTCGCGGATCAGCAGGTCCACGTAGCGCGCGTCGCTGCTGTATCGGGCGTGGACCTTCTTGATCACCACGGGGCGTTCGAAGCCCTCCACGCCGCGCGCCAGGCCGCGGTAGATCTCCGCCATCCCTCCTTCTGCGATGCGCTCGAAGACCTGATACTGGCCGTACATGCCGTCGACGATCTTACCTCTAGCGCGCCTGCGAGTCGAACGCGGGCCGTCCGTCGGGGCTCCGGCCCCGAGGGGGTCGAGGCTCCCCCTTCCTACGCCGCCCCGGCGCAGAAGGCGTGGACGGTCTCGAAGAGCGCGCGGAGTCCCCAATGGTAGCCGTCCTCGGGGATCCGTTCGTCGTAGCCGTGGAACAGGTCGGCGAAGCGGAGCCCCGAAGAGGCCTCGAGCCACAAGGGGGAGAAGCCGTACCAACGAATGCCCAGCCGGCTGAAGTACTGCGCGTCGGTAAAGCCCGGGATCATCGCCGGCACCGCCGGAAGGCCGCCGGCGTGCCGCGCGATCGTCTGTCGGATGCAGTCCCAGAGGCTCGAGTCCGGCGGATGGTTGATGACCGGCGGAGAGGTACGGATGACCTCCAGGCGAAAGCCGCTGCCCACGACCTCGCGGATCTCGTGCAAGAGGTCCTCGGCCGTCTGACCGGGGAGGATGCGGCCGTCCAGGGTCGCCTCGGCCTCGCCGGGGATCATGTTGGCCTTCTCTCCGGCTCGGAGCACCGTCGGGGAGACGGTGTTGTGCAGGAGCGCGCCGAAGATGCGTCCCTGCTCCTTGTCGGGCAACAGGCGGCTGAGAATCACGTTGCTGAGGCGCGGATTCAGCATCTGGGGCATGACCAGTCGCCCGGGCAGCTTCTGCAGCGCGGCGACCTGTTCGATGAAGTTCTGCACCACGGGCGTGTTGTGCTGCGGCAGGGGTTTCTCTCCCAACCGGGCCACGGCGTCGCAGAGCCGCAGCACCGCGTTGTCCGGGCGCGGCATGGACCCGTGCCCGGTGGGGCCCTCGGCTCTCAGGCGCAGCCAGCACATCCCCTTCTCTGCCGTCTGCACGGGAATGATCCGCGCCGTTCCGGCCGGCGTCGGGAACCCGCCGATCTCGCCCAGCGCGTAGCCCGCTCGCACCTTGTCGGCGTGCCGCTCCACCAGAAAGCGCGCGCCGCAATCGCAGCCCTCCTCCTCGTCGGCCACGATGGCGAGCACGACGTCCCGCTTCAGCGTCACCCCCTGTCGCGCCAGGAGCTTCACGACCATGGTCGACATGGCGACCATGTTCTTCATGTCCACCGCGCCGCGTCCCCAGATCATCCCGTCGGCCAGGACCCCGGCGAAGGGAGGATGGGTCCAGCGGCTCAGGTCTCCCGGCGACACCACGTCCGCGTGACCGGTGAGCAGCAGCGCCGGTTCCTCCCGTCCCGAGGAGAGCCGGCACACGAGGTTCGCCCGGCCGGGAGCGGCCTCGAGGATCTCGCACTGTACGCCGTCCCGGGCGAGCGACGCCGCCAATGCGTTGGCCACGAGCCGCTCGTTCCCCGGGGGATTGGTGGTGTCGAGGCGCAGGATCTCCTGCAGGAGTGCGGAGGCCTCTCCGCACGCGTCCTTCCATCGGTCGGGGGTCAAGCCGGCGAGGTCGTGCATGGCGCGAGTCTACCCGAGCGCCTCTCTGCGGTCGACGCACCGCGGGCTTCTGGTCCGGTCGTGCGATCATGGGTGCTCCCAGGGCGCGCCGCGAGGGCGATGGGCCACGGCAAGGTGTCGCCGCGCCCTCGCGGTGGGCCGAGCTCGTCATCCCTTTCGCGTGGCCTTCGGTTTGCTCGTCAGCGTGGTGGGCCCCTGCGTCGAGAGATACGGCCGCAGCTTCTGCAGCGTCTTGCGACCGATCCCCTTCACCCGCGTCAGCTCGTGGACCGACGAGAACTTCCGCTTGGAGCGGTAGGACAGGATCCGCTGCGCCTTCGACGGTCCGATGCCGGGCAAGAGCTCGAGCTGTTCCGCCGTGGCCGTGTTCAGGTTCACCACGCCGGGGCTGTGCTGCGCGGCGACGGCCCGGCCTCGGTCGGGAGCAGGGTCGGCCCACGCCGTGGCGGAGCAGAGACCGATCACGGCGAGCGCTGCGGCGAGAGGGGATGCGTTGCGTGTGCCCATGGGTTCCTCCTGTCGGACGTTGCGAGGTTCGGCACCGCGCCGAACGACCTAAGGAAGAGCAAGGCTGGGGCCAGCGCGTGCCCCTTGTTGTTTCACGTACATTGCGCTCGCGCCGCGGTACCGCGTGCGGTATCCGGTCCGGCTCTCCCGGATTCCGCACGCGAGCCCCGATCGTCGGAGGCGAGGGAGTTGCCGGCGAAAGACCTTGCCCCGACGCCGGCGGGGGTTTATCCGGAGAGGACCCGCGTGCGGGTCGTGCTCCCATGGGTGGCAAGCGACTGCTTCTATACCTCGGCCTCCTCGGCGTGGCCGGATACCTTCTATATAGGGCGCTGCCGGGGGTTCCCCCCGTCGATGAACCTCCCGCGCCTCACGGGGGATCAGGAGCTCCCGTGCCGGGGGCGCGTCGCTCGCCCGAGCTGCCCCGTCTGCCCGGGGCCGCGCGCGGCAGCGGGCCGAGTCGGGCCGAAGGGCGCGTCACCGACGCCGACAGCCGGCAGCCCATCCCGGGGGCGACGGTTGCCTTCATGGCCCCGGGGGCCAGCGCGTCCGCCCGCACCGACGGGCGCGGGTACTACGCTATCGAGCTCAGCGGGGGTCGCTACCGGACGGCGGTGACCGCCCCGGGCTTCGTGGCTCCCACCGATGCGGCGCAGGTGTCGATCGAGGAGCGGGCGCAGGTGTCCGGCCTCGACTTCGTGCTCTACCGCACCGCGACGGTGGCCGGTCGGGTCGTGACCGCCTCGCGCACCGTGTTGCGTGGGGCCCACGTGCGGGTGCAGCGAGCCCGGGCCGCTCGCCGCATGCCCCCCTCCGAGGAGGCCGTGCAGACCGACGCGCAGGGGCGGTTCTCTCTGGTCGTTCCGCCGGGGGAGGTCGTGCTTCGCGCCGAGGCCGACGCGCTGGGCGCCGCGCTCAGCACCCCCTTCTACGTCAGGGGGGGCGCCCACCTCACGGGGATCGAGATCGTGCTCGGTGCCGGTCTGACGGTGAGCGGTCAGGTCGTGAGTCCCGGCGGGGAGCCGGCGGCAGCGGCCCAGGTTCTGCTGCAGGACGAGCTCGGCTCGCGCCGGCTCGCGGTCAACGCGCGCGGAGAGTTCACCGCCGGCGGCTTGCAGGTCGGTCGGAAGTGGCTCCAGGCCCTGGGCGCGGGGTTCGGTCCGAGCCGCGTGAGCGAGGTGGAGGTTCGGCCGGGGGGACACCACCACCTCCGGCTGGTCCTCACCGCCGCCAAGGGCCTCGCCGGCCGCGTCGTCGACGCGAACGACCAGCCCGTCCCCGGGGCCCGCATCAGCGTCCGGCCCGGCGGCCCCGGTCAACGCATGGTCTCGCTGGCGCCCACGCTCAGGGCTACCTGCGACGCTGACGGCGCGTTCAACGTTCCGGCCGTGCCGGACCTGCCGCTGGTCGTCACGGCGCACGGGGCGGACGGCGCGAGCGTGACCCGCGTCGGAGTCGCACCGGGCAGCACCAACCTCGTGCTCAAGCTGCAAGTCGCCGGTGCCGTCTTCGGGCAGGTCACCGACGGGCTTTCGGGCCGACCCATTCAGAGCTTCACCGTGGCGCTCGAACCGCGGTGGGGGGGTGGTCCAGGCCGCTCGCCGCGCCGGTTGCGGGTGGCTTCGGCCTCCGGGAGCTACGAGCTAGCGGACGTGATGCCCGGTGCCTACCGGCTGGTCGTGACCGCTCCGCGCTACGGGCCCGCCGCGGTGGAGCAGGTAGCCGTCGTGTCCGGTCACCGGGTGCAAGCGAACCTGGTCCTCGACGAGGGAGGCCGAGTCGCCGGCGTGGTGGTAGATCCGCGCGGTGCGGGAGTCCCGGGGGCCGAGGTACGCATGGACACCGGGTGGGCGGGTCGTCCCGCGCTCACCGACGCGACTGGCCGGTTTCTGCTCGAGGACGTGGGGCGCGGCCGACGCTCGCTGTCCGTCACGCACCGGGACTACGACACGCGCATCCTGCCCGGGGTCTCGGTCTTCAACGGCCAGACGGCCGAGGTGCGGGTCGAGCTCGCCGTGCGGGCCGGCGCCGGGGCCAGCGTGCGTTTCTCCGGCGTGGGGATCGTCCTGCAACGCGACCAGGGTCGCCTGGCCGTGATGCGGGTCCTCTCCGGTTCCCCCGCCGCGCTCGCCGGGGTGCTGGCGGGCGACCTGATCCTGGCCATCGACAGCCGCACCACCGAGCGCATGAGCTTCGACGACGCCATCGAGGCCATCCGCGGGATCGTGGGGACTCCCGTGCGCCTTCGCCTGCAGCGCGCCAAGCAGTCGTTTGATGTTGACCTTCTCCGGCAAGAGGTGAATATCCCGGGGAAGAGCTGAGAGCGGCCCGAGAGGCCCCGCGCCTGGCGCCGACCCGTTCGGCCGGTCGCGTTTTTCGAAGGAGACCCCATGGGAAAGAAAGTCGTGCTGGCCTACAGCGGCGGCCTGGACACGTCGTGCATCCTGAAGTGGCTGCAGCAGCGAGACTTCGAGGTCATCGCGTACGTCGCCGACGTGGGGCAGGAGGATGATTTCGAACGCGCGAAGGACCGGGCTCTCAAGACGGGCGCGACCAAGGTCGTCATAGCGGATCTGAAGGAAGCCTTCGTCACCGATTTTATCTATCCGGCCATCGCCGGCAACGCGGTCTACGAGAACCGCTACCTGCTCGGCACCTCGCTGGCGCGGCCGGTCATCGCGCGCCGGCAGGTGGAGATCGCGCTCGACGAGGGGGCGACCGCCGTGTCGCACGGCGCGACCGGCAAGGGGAACGACCAGGTGCGTTTCGAGCTGGCCTACGCGGCGCTCGCGCCGCAGCTCGAGATCGTCGCCCCGTGGAAGGACCGCGCCTTTCTCGAGAAGTTCAAGGGGCGGAGCGACCTCATTCGCTTCGCCCAGGAGAATGGCATCCCCGTCGAGGCCACCGCCGCGAAGCCCTACAGCACCGACGAGAACCTGATGCACAAGTCCTACGAGGCCGGCGTGCTCGAGGACCCGCTCCACGCTCCCGACGCCGAGATGTTCACGCAGTCCCGCTCCCCTTTCGCCGCTCCCGATCGTCCTTGCCGGCTGGAGATCCAGTTCAAGGACGCCGTCCCGGTGAAGGTCACGAATCTCGACGACCAGACGAGCTTCACGGCGCCGCTCGAGCTCTACCGGTACCTGAACCGGGTGGGTGGCGAGAACGGCATCGGCCGGGTAGACATGGTGGAGAACCGCTTCGTCGGCATCAAGTCGCGCGGCGTGTACGAGACGCCGGGGGGGACGATCCTGCACAAGGCGCTGCGCGACCTCGAGGGGATCGCGATGGATCGCGAGGTGCTGCACCTGCGCGATTCGCTCGCGCCCAAGTTCGCCGAGCTCATCTACTGCGGCTTCTGGTTCAGTCCCGAGATGGACTTCCTGCGCGGCGCGTTCGACCAGGCGCAGAAGCTGATCGACGGTCGAGTGCTCGTGACGCTCTACAAGGGGAACGTGATCGTCGACGGTCGCGAGTCGGCGAGCTCGCTCTACGACCGAGAGCTCTCCTCGATGGACGTCGAGGGCGGGTACAACCAGATGGACGCGGCCGGGTTCATCAAGCTGAACGGGCTGCGCCTTCGCGCGCACAAGCTGATCCTCCGCAAGCCGGGGGTTCGATGACCCGCCTGTGGGACCGGGGCGAAGAGCTCGACGCCCTGGTGGCACGCTTCACCGTCGGCACGGATCCGGAGCTCGACAGGGTCCTCGTGGCGCATGACGCGCTGGCGAGCGCGGCCCACGCCACGATGCTCGCCCGCATCGGAGTGCTGTCGGCTGCCGAGCTCTCCACCTTGCTCGTCGAGCTCCGGGCCATCGCCGAGGAGGCGCGCGCCGGCACGTTCGTCATCGCGCTCTCCGACGAAGATGGGCACACGGCGATCGAGAACCGGCTCACCGCGCGGCTCGGGGACGCGGGACGCCGCATCCACACCGGGCGCAGCCGCAACGATCAGGTCATCGCGGCCCTCCGCCTCTTCGGTCGGGAGACGCTGCTCGACCTCGCCTCGGAGCTCTGTGAGGTGATCCGCCTCCTCGTCGAGCTGGCCGAGCGACACCGGGAGGTCTCGGTGGCGGGCTACACGCACACGCGTCAGGCGATGCCCGCCACGCTCGGCTTCTTCTTCGCCGCGCACGCCGAGGGACTGCTCGACGATCTCCCCTGGCTCCAGCAGGGGTACGCCCACCTGAACCGCAGCCCGCTCGGGAGCGCGTCGGGCTACGGCGTGGCCCTGCCGCTCGACCGGCAGCTCGTCTCCGACCTCCTACGCTTCGAGCGGTTGCAGCTCAATACCCTCGCCGTGCAGAACGACCGCGGGAAGAGCGAGTACCTCGCGCTCGGGGCCGCACTCGCGCCGTGCGTGGACCTCGGGCGGCTCGCGCACGACCTGATCTGGTTTTCGAGCGAGGAGCTCGGCTACGTGGGCCTGCCGGACGCGGTGACCACCGGCTCGAGCATCATGCCCCAGAAGCGCAACCCGGACGTGCTCGAGCTCGTGCGGGCCCACGCGGCGCGTCTGCGCAGCCGGCACGCCGAGGTGGGCGCGATCTTCGGGCCGCTCTACTCGGGCTACCAGCGCGACCTGCAGCTGACGAAGGAACCTTTCGTCCACGGACTCATCGGCGCGTGCGACCTCGTCGCGGCCATGCGCCCGGTGCTCGGCCGCCTCGAGGTGCGTCCAGATCGCTGTCGGGCAGCGTTGCAGCGGTCGATCGGCGCCACCGACGCGGTCTACGAGCGCGTGGCGCGGGGCGAGCCCTTCCGGAGCGCCTACAAGGACGTGGCCGCCGATCCCGCGTCGGCCGTGGCGGGCGACCCTGCTGAGGCCTGGCGCAAGCGCACGCACCTCGGCGCCCCGGGTGCCCTGGACGTGGAGCCCTATCGCGTGCGCCTCGCCGAGGGGGATGAGTGGCTCGTGGCCGAGCGCCGTCGCTGCGTCGAGGCCTGGGAGCTGCTCGGGCGGTAGAAGGCCCTCAGCTGTGGCGCCGGCGCGCGCGCCGGCCGGCGAGGGCGAGGGCCACGGCCACGAGGAAGAGCATCGGGCCACCCACCCGTTCGCTCGGCCGCCCCGACGAGGAGGCGGTCGCGCAGCTCCCGGACATGTCGGGCTCGGTCTTCTTCGAGCTCGGGGGCGCGCATACGTTCTTGCCCGCCGCAGCGACGCACGCGACCTCCGACGGGCAGCTGTTCTGCTCAGGGGCGCACTCCTGCGTACAGTACTGCTGGCCCGTCGCGTCCTGCGCGCAGAGGCGACTCTGGCAGTCCGCCGGCTCTCTGCAGCTCTCGCCGAACGCGGCGGCGGGTGGACCGCCTCCCACGGTGACCGAGATCTCGGCGTGTCCCACGTTCCCGACGCTGTCCCAGGCCTCCACCCGCAGCGTGTGGCTTCCTTCGGTGAGCTCGACGTCGAAATGGTAGGGCTCGGCGAGACGCTCCGAGACGCTCTTGCCGTCGGCCTTGAGGACTACCGAGGTCACCTTCACGTTGTCCGTGGCCGTGGCGGTCAGCATGAATCTGGCCGCCACGCTCGCGCCCGCCGCGGGGCTCGTGATGCTCACCTGCGGGGCCTGCTTGTCCACCGTGGCCAGGTCGCCCCCCGAGATCTGCTCGAGCCAGCTCACGTAGGCGTCCACCCGCGTGTAGCGTGCCTCGGTGCCGCAGGCGCCGCGGCCCGCCGAGACCACGCCGCTGACGATCTCCTGCCCCCCGGGCGTGGTGAAGGCCGGTCCCCCCGAATCGCCCTTGCAGGGGGCTCCCGTGCCGTTGCCCGTGCCGTACGTGTCGAAGCGCGTGCCGATCACCTTGGCGATGAAGTTCACCGCCAGCCGCTTGGTGCCGACGTCCATCACGTCGTCCTTCGTCGCGCCGAATCCGACGACGGTGATCTTGTCCCCCTGGTTCGGCGCCCCGCGGGAGATGAGCGAGGGCGCGATCCCCGGCTCGGCGCTCAGGATGAGCACGCCGATGTCGTTCGGGTAGTTCTCCTTGTCGTTCGCGTCGTAGCTCGGGTGCTGGGCTCCCTTCGACGGCGTATAGGTCTTGCCGCCGACCTTGAAGATGTGGGGCTTCCCGTCAAAGAGGCAGTGCGCGGCGGTGAGGACGGTGCGCTTCCCGACGAGCGTGCCCGTGCACTCCGTGATCACGCGCCCCCCCGTGGGGTCGGGGCCTTGGTCCACGCGCAGCCAGCCGACCGAGGGGTGCCCTGGGTCCTCCTGCCCTAGAACGATGGCTCGCTCCCGGACCGCGACGGCCGGTTCGGGCGCCGCGCAGGCAACCGCGACGCAGCCGAGAAGACCAAGGAGAAGAGTCGTGGAGGCGTGACGCATCTGAAGTGTGTAAGTCGCTACCTGCTAAGTCTACTTCACGCGCCCCGGCCGGTCCACGTCGGCGGAGGGCGCGGGACCGCCTCGGCCCCCTCGACCTCTCCTCTCGCCTCGACCTTGCGCTGCGGCGGCCCCCTGGCTACCATGCGCGCCCTATGACGAGATCCTCCCGACCCAGCGGCGCGCTACGGACCGTGCTCGACCGCGCGCGTCGTCGGCCCCTCGGGTTGCTCGGCACCCTCGGGCTGCTCGGGGCCTGGGCCGTCTCCACCGCCTGCGGGCACGCCGTCGGCGACGCGTGCGCGGCCAACGTGGAGTGCTCTCCGCTCGGCGACCGGATCTGTGACACGGCGCAGCGCGGCGGCTACTGCACCGTGGAGGGCTGCGGCGCCACCTCGTGCCCGAACGAGGCAGCCTGCATCCGCTTCTTTCCGGCCCAGTTCCTCTCGGTGGCGTGCGATCCGCGGACCGAGGACGCAGTGGATCCGAAGGTGAAGGCGACGAACCACTGCACGCCCGACGAGATCTGCCTCGACAGCGGCCGTTGCGCGCAGCGCGGTCTCGAGCGGCGCTTCTGCATGCTGAAGTGCGACGCGGACAGCGATTGCCGCTCCGGCTACGAGTGCCGGCGAACGGGGACGGGCGGAGCCGAGGTGACCTTCGATGCCGACGAGGGGCGCCCCGGAGAGGTTCGCTTCTGCGCCCAGAGGCCCTGAGACCTCCATTCCGCCAGAGGAAGACCCGCGTGGACCTCGCCGACTTCGAGAGAGAGCTCGCCCGGCTGCAAGCGGAACACGACGCCGCTCGGCTGAACCCCGGCTGCTACGGGTGCCGCGAATGCGAGCTGTGCGCATCGTGCATCTTCTGCCAGGGATGCGTCAGCTGTTACAAGTGCACGCACTGCCACAGGTGCCATGGGTGCAGTCACTGCAGCCACTCCGCGGAGTGCGAGAACTGCCACGGTTGCGCGTACTGCATCGCCTGTCGAGGCTGTTCGGGCGGGGCCTACCTCGTCCTCAGCGAGTCGTGCTCGGACTGCACCTATTGCTTCGGCTGCGTCGGCCTCGTCAAGCAGGAGTTCTGCATCCTCAACGTGCGCTATCCGAGGGAGCAGTACTTCGAGATCACGCGCAAGCTGGCCGAACAGCTCCGCCTTCCCCCGACACCGTAGGGCCTCATGCGAGCCGTGGTGCAGCGCGTGCGCTCCGCGCGCGTCGACGTCGGAGACGAGCTCGTGGGCGAGATCGGTCCGGGTCTGCTCGTCCTCCTCGGAGCCGGGCAGGGCGACACCGAGGCCGACGTGGACTATCTGGCGAAGAAGGTCGTCGGGCTGCGCTGCTTCGAGGACGCCGCGGCCAACATGAACCTCGACCTGCTCCAAGTGAACGGCTCCCTGCTGGTGGTCAGTCAGTTCACGCTCTACGGCGACTGCCGCAAGGGACGACGTCCTTCCTTCATCGACGCGCTCGAGCCCGAGCGTGCCGAGCAGCTCTGCGCGCTCTTCGTGGGCAAGTGCCGCGAGCTCGGCGCTCCCGTACAGACGGGGCGGTTTCGCGCCATGATGGAGGTCTCGCTGGTGAACAGCGGCCCGGTGACGTTGCTCCTCGACTCGCGTCGCGCCTTCTGACGCAGCTCCACCGTCGAGCTCGCGCGCCCTGGACGGCGGAAACGCGCGCCGGCGGCGTCCCGTCATCGGCCACATTGTTGGCCCTCTCCGGGGCCCGTGCTACCCTCGAACGCGGTGCTAGCGAGGCTAGGCCTCGCCGGGCCGTTCACCGAGGCTAGGCTATGCAGGTGAAGTTCTGGGGGGTTCGCGGGTCCTATCCCGTGCCGGGTCCCAACACCAACCGGTACGGCGGAAACACCTCGTGCGTGCAGGTCGACCCGGGGGACGGCAACGTCTTCGTCTTCGACGCCGGTACCGGCATTCGCAAGCTCGGTCAGGAGCTCGTCGCTGGCCTATTCGGCCGAGGCGAGGGGCGGTGCCACGTCCTCATCAGTCACACGCATTGGGATCACATCCAGGGCCTGCCGTTCTTCGCGCCGCTCTATGTGGCGGGAAACCGGGTCTCGCTCTACGCGCGCCAGCGGGACGTGCACCTCGAGACGCTCTTCAAGAGCCAGACCCAGGACCCGTACTTCTCCGTCAGCATGGAGGACGTGGCGGCCGCCGTGGAGTACCGTGAGCTTCTCGAGGGGGCTTCCTTCGAGGTGGGGGTCAGCCGGGTGCGGTGCGCGCGCCTCAATCACCCCTACATCGCGATCGGCTACCGTATCGACGCTGAAGGCTCCTCGGTGGCCTACGTTTCGGACACCGCGCCCTTCGACCGCATCGTGCTCGGCTTCGAGTTCATCTCGGCGCGCCCGGACCTCGAGGCGGGGCCGTCGGCGAGCGACGCCGTGCAGCTCGCCGAGATGCGCGACGGGGTGATCGACCTCTGCCGGGGAGCGGACCTCGTCGTCTACGACACGATGTTCGAGATGGAGGAGTACCAGGCCTGCGCGCACTGGGGGCACAGCGCGCCCGAGCACGCGGTGGCGCTGTGCCAGGCGGCGGGGGCCAAGTGCCTGGCGCTCTTCCACCACCATCCGGATCGCCACGACGACGCGCAGGACGACATCCTGGAGCGAGTCCGTCGCAGCACGTCGCTCCCAGTGATCGCGGCGGCGGAGGGGCTCGTCGTCGAGCTAGGGGCGGGGCGGATGGAGGTGAAGGGCTGATGGAGATCACCTTCTGGGGCGTGCGCGGGGCCATTCCGTCCCCGGGAAGCGACTTCAACCGCTACGGCGGCAATACGTCGTGCGTCTCGGTGCGGGGGCTCTCGGGGCAGCTCGTGATCCTCGACGCGGGGACGGGGATCACCGGACTCGGTCGCACGCTCATGGGCGGGATGTTCGGGCAGGGGCGGGGGCGCGCCACGCTGCTCTTGACCCACGCCCACTGGGACCACATTCAGGGCATCCCCTTCTTCGCGCCCGTCTACGTGCCGGGGAACCGCTTCGCCATCTACGGGCCGAGCGATTCGGCGGAGATGATGGAGGGGATCCTCGAGGGGCAGATGAACCCTCACTTCTCGCCGGTCCAGAGCCTGCGCAACCTCGGCGCGGAGATTCAGTTCCGCGCGACCGTGGAAGGGGCGGCGATGGAGATCGCCGGCATGAGCGTCACGGCGCGGTCGGTTCCGCACGGCCGCATCTCGGCGCTGGCCTATCGCCTCGAGGTCGGGGATGCCTCCGCGGTCTACGTCCCCGACGCCGGGTACGTGGGCGGCGAACCCGACCCCGCCGTCCTCGAGCTCTACCGCGGTGCGACGTACCTGATCCACGATTGCACCTACAGCGTCGAGGACCAGGCGAAGCGCGAGAGCCGCGGCTACTCCTCCGTCGCGATCGCCGCCCGCGTCGCGGCCCGCAGTCAGGTCAGGCACCTGGTGATGTTCCACTACGACCAGGACTACACCGACCGGCAGGTCGACGAGCTGGCCGCGCGCACGCGCGAGCACCTGGACCGCGAGCCCGGCGGGTCGGCCGTGAAGCTCGTCGCCGCCCACGAGGGGCTCACGCTCCGCGCCTGAGCGCGACCCCGCGCAGCGCCGCAGAGAGGTGTCGGGAGGCCGCGGGCGCTCAGCTACCGACGGTCAGCTACCGACGGTCAGCACGCCGGCCTTGACCAGCGCGATCAGGTCTTTGTAGGTGTCGAGGTCGGTGGTGGGGCTCTTGTCGACCACCTGCGCCACCTGCCCGTGGTTGTGGACGAGCTGGATCAGGTCGAGCTGTTCGCGGGTCAGGTCGCGCAGGGGCGCAGCGAGCGGCTTGGCGAGGTTGATCGCCGAGCTACGCGCCGGAAGGTCCCCCTCCATGCGGCGGATCTCGTCGAGCTGCCGCATCGCCTCCATCAGCAGGCCTTCGGTCGCCTCGTCGAGCTCTTGCTGGAAGGACTTGTCGTCCGGCGGCTGCAGCTCGAAGGAGCCGCTCTGCCAGACGATCATGCGGTAGACGGCCTTGCGCGGGTTCAGGTCGAACGCTTCGTCGATCGTCGCGAAGTAGACCTGCCCCTTCCGCATGTAGATGCGTCCCACGCCCTCGGGCCCGCTGATCTCCAGCACGCCGCTCTTCTTGCTCGTGGAGAGGAGCTGCAGCAGGTCGGGGAGCGGGATCTCGTCGATCGTCCCCGACATGGAGCGCGCGCCGGAGACCGTGCGCTTCGGAATCCCCGTCAGGTCGGGGCCGCCGCGTGGTACCTGGGGCTCCATCTTGACGGGCATCTCCACGTCGGCCGCGTTCCCTTCCATCGTCACGAGCTTGATGATGCTCGTGCCGATCAGGATGCGGTCGCCCTCGCGCAGCCGGACCCGCTTGATCTTCTCTCCGTTGACGAACGTGCCGTTCGTCGAGCCGAGGTCCTGGATGATCACCTGTGCGTTGAGGGTCGAGATCTTCGCGTGTTTGCGCGAGACCATGTCCTCCACCAGGACCATGTCGAGGTCACTGGAGCGGCCAATGATGATTTCGCGCTCCATCTTCAAGGGGAACTCTCCCCCTTGGTACTTGCCGGAGATGAAGCGGAGTGCGTAGGGCGTCGATCGGGCGGACACGATCGTCCTTTAGCCAATGATCCTGTGCATATTATTGATGGGAGGCCTGGCAAGTCAATATTGCTGCGTCGCTCCCGGCGCTTTCTCGACTCTCGAGCGCGCTCGGCGTGCGGTCCGGGGGGAGCGTGGCGGGTGTCGTCAACTCGGTCGAGTGAGCTTCTCGATGGTGTCCCGGGCCCGGCCCAGCACCATGCTCTCGAGCAGGCGCCGTACCTTGGGATAGGCGTCGAGAACCTCCTCGATCTGGGTGCGCTGGAAACAGAGGAGCGTGCAGCGGTTCACGGCGGACACGGTGGCCGTGCGAGGACGACCGCTCAGGAGCGCGACCTCCCCGAAGCAGGCCCCGCGCCCGAGGGTGGCCAGGGGGATGTCCCGACCGGCTCGCGTGGTGTGGACGCGCACCCATCCATCCTTCACGAGGTAGAGCGCTTCCCCCGGGTCCCCCTCGCGCACGATGACCTGCCCCGGCTGGAAGCTCACCCGGCGGCAGGCCGCGAGCAGGCGTCTTTGCCCCGTCTCGTCGAGCGAGCGAAAAAGGTGAGACTCGGCGATGCTCGCCAGTCCGGAGTCCTCATAACTCATGTCGTCCTCAGAGTAGCACACAGGCGGGGCGGGCAAAATGTCGCGCAAAGGGGCGAGCTCCGGACACCTGTGTTAAAATGCAGGCTTCCGTGACTGGATCACCTTCAGCGCCCTTCCAGGTGGGACCCTATCGTTGCGAGCGCTGGCTCGGCGCCGGTGGGCTGGGAGAGGTCTACCTCGCGGTGCACCTTCCCTCGGGTGGTCAGCGCGCCGTCAAGGTGCTGAGCGCAGAGCTGGTCGAGGACCGCGAGGCGCTGAAGGCCCTGCTCGCCGTGGTCCGGCTCTCGATGGGCCTCCGTCACCCGAATATCGTCGCGGTGCAGGACATTCTCGAGGAGCCGGGTCGCGTCTGCGTGGTGAGTGACTACGTCCCCGGGGTGAGCCTGGCGCAGCTCCTCGCGCGGCGGCCCGCGGGGAGCGGCCTAGGGCTCTCGGCCGCCGTGCACGTGGCCTGGCAGATCTGCCAGGGGCTGGACCACGCGCACCACTGCCACGCCGAGGGGCGCGCGACGGCGGTGATCCACGGCGCTCTCTGGCCCGCGAACGTACTCCTGAGCCGGCGGGGCGAGGTGTTGATCGCGGACTTCGGCGCGTGGGTCGTTCCGCCGGGCATCTTGTCCGACGCGGCCGGGTCGATGCGGTCGCGCCTGGCCTACCGCACGCCGGAGCACCTCGCCGGCGACGAGCTCACGCGGGCCACGGACGTCTTCGCCGTCGGGGTGATCCTCTACGAGATGCTCGCCGGGCGGCGCCTCTTCGCCGGCGAGACGCTGATGCAGACCGTCGAGCGCGTCGAGCATGCGGAGGTGGGACTGCTCGAGGAGATCCCGGTGGCCGTGCGCAGCGTCGTCCGACGCGCGCTGGCTCGGGAACCCGGCCAAAGGCACCGCGACGCCGCCGCCCTGATGGCGGACCTCGCAGCGAGCGTGCCGAAGGCGGGCTCGCGCGTGATGCGGGCCGAGCTGCTCTCGCTGCTCAAGGACCTCGAGGGGAGCGTGCCGCGCGCGCCAGCCGGGCCCGAACGGCTGCCGTCGCTCGCGCCGCTCTTCGCCGGGGACGACGAGCCGACCAACATCAGTCCTCTCGACTTGACGGACGCGTTGCGCGATCTCTCGCGCGAGCGGACCGAGCCCCCGGTGCTCCTGAGGATCGGTGCGCAGACGCAGGCCATCAGGGAGAGCGCCGACAAGACGCAGCCGTCCGCCGACCTTCCGCCGCCGGTGAGCGAGGCGGGCCACTCCCGTGGCGAGGGGGAGGAGGTCGAGGGCTTCCAGGCGCAGCCGACGCGCATCGCCAAGGCCCCTCGGGTTCCGCTGCAAAGCGAGGTGTCGGGGACGATCGGCGAGGCGCGCTCCAACGAGGAGACGGGACCCGAGGACCCCACCACGCAGCCCGGGTCGCGCCTGGCTGGCGAGGCGATAGCGGCCGCGTCGGTGGTGGTGGGCGGTGGTCCCTCCGACGGGGCGCGGCCGAAGACGGTCACCGAGGTGACGCGCCCTTACGCGGAGCCCAGTCAGGGCACTCTGTGGGGCGAGGATTCGACGGACGTGGAGCCCGCGGGACGGGCGTTGCCCTCGGTGGTCGTGCGGCTGCCGACCGAGACCAGCGAGCTGACGCTGGCGAAGGAACCGCTTGCGACCGCCGAGGACCATCGGGAGTCGGCTCTCGAGGCGATCGAGACGACGGACACCAACGAGACGCGCGCCGTGCGCGGCGACGCGACGGGGCCGCTGCGGCAGGGTGAGCCCCCTCTCGGTCACACGCTGCTCGGGCCGGCCGTGGTGCCCGTCGCAGCCCTCGTGCAGGGGATGCCGCCACCGCCGCCGGGGAGGCGACCCTATCGTCCGACGCCGACCATTCCACCGAAGGTCATGAGCTCGGCCACGCCCCTCGTGCCGGTGGAGCCCGAGGATCTGGCGGACAGCTCGGTGGAGCTCGACAGCCAGGTGGGCACGGAGCGCTGGACGGGCGAGGAGGACGCGGCGCGTGCGGTGCGCGCGAGCCTGTCTCCGAGGCGCGCGGCGGCCGAGGAGCCGGCGGAGAGCCGTCGCACCCCCGCCTGGGACTCCGCGCGCGGCGCCGGCGCGTCCCCGTCGGGAGGCGGCCCGCTCCAGCCGGTGGAGAGCGAGCCGTGGCCGGGGCTGGACCTCCCCGCCGCCGGGCCGGTGCTTCCCGTGCGAGCGGCAGGCCTCGCGGAACGGAGCGCGCTGAGCGAGGTGGACGTGGAGGAGGCGTCGGTGGCCCAGGCGGGGCTTTCCGTCGGAGAGAGCGCGAGCTTCCACGCCTTCGACGACGCGTCGCTGGCGTCGGCCGGTCCCCCGAGCGTTCGCCGCACGGACACCGGAGGCGGCGACGGGCTCCGCGAGACGATGCGGCAGTGGCTCTCGCCCGCACACCTCCTGCTCGTCTTTGCGATCCTCGTCTTCCTCGTCGCTGTCGGGTTGCTCGTGCGGCGGCTGATGCTGCGTGCAGAGCGCCCCTCGGTCACGCACCACGCCCCCCGGCCCGACGCGCGTCCGTCGCCCGACCGCGGGCTGCCCCCCGACAGCCGCGCTGCGGACCTGACGGTGCGCGCGGACGCCCGGGCTCAGCGAACGCCTCCGGCGGGCAATGGCCTGCGCCCCGGCCTGCTTTCCGTGCAGAGCTCCCCGCGCGCGCGCGTCTACCTGAGCGGACGCCTCGCCGGCCAGACGCCGCTCGAGGAGCAGCTTTCGGCGGGAACCGAGGTCGTGGTGGTGCTCCTCGCCCCGGGGCGGGCCATGTATCGTCGCCGCCTCGTGCTGCCGAAGCACGAGGGGAAGCGCGTGGAGGTGGTGCTCGACCCCCCGAGCGCGCCGTACTACCTCGGGCCGGGACGCGGTCGCCTGAAGCTGTTGTGCGCGGCGAAGGATCGCCGCCGGCTTCTCATCTCCGGCCAGGACACGGGTCTCGCCTGTCCGCGCGCGACGACCTTCCTCCGGCCGGGGCGCTACAAGATCTCTCTCTACGACCCCGCGGCCGACAGCGCGCGTCCCATCAAGGTGGTCATTCGCGCCCGGAAGCACACCATCGTGCGGCTGAAGGGGAGCTGAGCCTCGCCCCGGGTCGGGCGCCCGGCGGGTCGCGTCAGTCGATCTCTTTCGCGTCCAGGCCGTACTTGCGGATCAGCTCGCGCAGGTGCTTGCGGTCGATCTGCGCCTCGCGCGCTGCCGACGAGAGATTCATTTTGTGGCGGCGCATGAGGTCCACGATGTACTCGCGCTCGAAGATCTCGACGAGCTGCCCCTTCGCTTCCTTGAAGGGCAGGTCGGTCCGGATGCCGAGGGCGGGCGCGTTCTCCTCCATCAGCGCGTCGTCGAGGTTGATGGTGTCGCCGCGCGACAGCACGCAGGCGCGCTCGGTCACGTTGCGCAGCTCGCGCACGTTCCCCTGCCACCCGTGGCGCTGGAGACGACCCATATCGTCCGGGGTGACGCGCAGGAGCGGTCCTCCCTTGGGCGAGAAGTGCCTCACGAAGTGGTCGATGAGGTACGGGATGTCGTTCCCGCGCTCGCGCAGCGGGGGGAGCGTGATGCGAATCACCGCCAGCCGGTAGTAGAGGTCCTCGCGGAAGTTCTTGCGCGCGACCTCTTCGCGCAGGTCGCGATTCGTCGCGGCCACCACGCGCACGTCCACGCGCTCGTACTGATTGCCACCCACGCGCCTCACCGCGCGCTTGTCGAGGACGCGCAGGAGGGCGGGCTGCAGGTCCATGCTCAGCTCGCCGATCTCATCGAGGAAGATCGTGCCGCCGTGCGCCTCGGCGAAGGCGCCGCGCCGGTCCGCCACCGCGCCCGTGAAAGAGCCCTTCACGTGACCGAAGAGGGCGCTCTCGATGAGGTCCCTCGGCACCGCGCCGCAGTCGAAGACCACGAAGGGGCCGTCCTTGCGCGGGCTGTGTCTGTGGATCTCCTCGGCCACGAGCTCCTTGCCCGTCCCCGTCTCGCCTTCGATGATCACCGTCGCGTCGGTGGGAGAGATGTCGCTCAGCAGCGCGAACAGCCGGCGCATCTTCGCGTCCTGGCCGACCAGCGAGCCGAAGTTCTCCGACGGACTGACCTCCGGTTCGACGACCTCCTCCTCGGGGAAGAACTTGATCACCGTGCGGCCGAGCTTGAACTCGCCGCCGTAGTCGATGGTGATCTCCTTGAAGCGCGACCCCTCGTAGAAGGTGCCGTTGGTCGAGCCCAGGTCCTTCAGCAGCACGCCGCCGTTTTCCCACTGGGCCTGGATGTGCTGGCGAGAGACGGTCTTGTCCGTGAGGACGAAGGTGCAACTCGGACTGGAGCCGATGACCACTGGCTCCTGTCCGAGGACCACGGACTCCCCCCTGTCCGGCCCCTTCATCACCTTCAGCAGGCCACCGCGCTGGCGAGTGAAAGGCGGAACGTCATCCAGCAGACTCGTGACGTTGTCCTTTCGGGCCCGTGTCATCAACCCCTCTGAAAAGAGTGCGGAAATACTATCCTGGGGCGCCTTCCGGGTCAACGGCTTCCAGTCGAGAGGAGCAGGCGGCCTGGGCAGAACCTGCGGCGACCAGGTAGGCCGCTAGGATGAGCGACGGGCCCTTGTCACCCGGGTTCCACCTTGCCGCTCCCCTCCTTCGACGATAGGTTGAGGTCCCGTCAACCTCTGGGGTCTCGGGCCGACCATGGACAGCTCTTTCGGTGTGCTTCTCGCGTCCGCGGCTACCGTGGCCTTCGTGCACACGGTGGTGGGGGTGGATCACTACCTTCCGTTCGTGGTGCTGGGGCGCGCGGAACGCTGGAGCCTCGGACGGACCCTCCTCTGGACGGGAATCTGCGGGGCCGGGCACGTGCTGGCCTCCGTCCTGCTCGCTCTCCTCGGCTACGGCCTGGGCTGGGCCATGGGAAGCCTGGCGCTCCTGCAGGAGGTGCGCGGCGAGCTTGCGACGTACGTGCTCATCGGCTTCGGCCTCGTCTACCTGCTATGGGGGCTGCGCGTCGCGGGACGAGGGCACGTTCATGTCCACGCGCACGCCGACGGCACGGTGCACCAGCACCCGCACGCCCACGCGGGCGAGGTGGCGGAGCACGACGGACTGCCGCACCTCGTGGCGCATCGACGCTCGCTCTGGGCCCTCTTTCTCGTCTTCGTGCTCGGGCCCTGCGAGCCGCTGATCCCGATCCTGACGGCCGCGGCGTTCAAGCACAGTCTGGGTGCCGCGGCGCTGCTGCTGCTCGTGTTCGGCGTGGTGACCGTCGGAGCGATGTTGCTGCTCGTGGCCGTCGGGCACCTGGGTCTCGGGGCGCTCCGGCTCGGCCCCTTCGCGCGCTACGGCCACGCTCTGGCGGGGCTCGCGGTGGTGATGAGCGGGCTCGTGATCCGCGCCTTCGGGCTATGATCGAGCGGGGAGGTCGCGCGGCGGGGGCGGAGCGACGCACGGTCAGCAGCCTTTGCAGCGAATGCGGCGCTCCGGTGGTGTTCGAGGCGGGGGCCGATCAGGTCCGCTGCGAGCATTGCCAGGCAGGCCTCGTGGTGGGCGCGGGGCATCGCCTGATCCGGCTCCAGTGCCCGAGCTGTGCCGGCAACTTCTACTACCTCGACGGGCGGATGTCGGGCCGGTGCCCGTTTTGCGACGCGGCCCTGCTCGCGCTCATACGCGCCCGGCTCCTGCGATTCGTCATTCCCCCGACTCGGGATCGCCGGCCAGAAGGGGCGGAGGAGCTCTGGCTACTCCCCTTCTGGCGCCTGACGGGACTGCTCTTCGGGTGGGACTTCGGCGTGCGCATCGAACGCCCGGACACCTCGGGCCTCCCCGAGCGCGGTTCGGGAGGGGAGGACCCCACCGAGATGGCGCCCTCGGTCTCCACGGATTCGGGGCCGCAGAAGCTCTTTCGCGGCCGGGTCGTCGAACGCCTCTTGCCCGACGCAGCGAGCGTGGCGCTGGGCGTGCAGAGCCTGCGCCTGCGCCCGCAGCTCTTCTCGATGGAGCCTTTCGCCGAGGAGCACAGCCGGCTCGGGCGGGTGGTCCCTCCGGAAGGGGCGGCCACGGAGATGCGCGAGCGACTGTTCGCCGTGGCGATGGACCTCGGGACGCCTCGGGATGGGCTCACGCGCCTGGATGCCCAGCGGGCCGACCTGCTGGCCGAGAGCATGTCGCTGCTCTACTACCCCTTCTGGCTGCGGGAGGCCCAGGGAACGCGGAAGCTGTGGGACGCCGTGACGGGTCTGCCGGAGCAACTTGCGCCGCCTCGCCCCGCCAAGCGGCCCGAAAGCCCTTCTGCGCCGGCGGCCCGCTTCGCCTCGCTGAAGGTGCTCACCTTGCGCTGCGGCGAGTGCGGGGAGGATCTCTCGCCGGGGGGGGCGGGGGTCGTCTTCCCCTGCACGGGGTGCGGGCGCTTCTGGGTGGCCGGGGAGTCCGAGCTCGAGCCCTTCGTCGCGCACACGGCCGAGTCCTCGCGCCGCGGCGAGAACCTGCGCTGGCTGCCGTACTGGCGGGTGGAGGTCGTGCTGCAGTACGGGGGTGCCGAGGCGCGCACGGTCTCTGACCTGCGCCGCGTGCTCGGCGTCGCCTTGCCTCCCGGGGCGACGGAGAGCTCTCCGCTCGACGAGCCGCTGCGGTACTACGCCCCCGCCTTCGGCGCGTTGCAGGCGCCGCGGCTCGATTTCGCCGGACGGGACCTGACCCGCTGGCAGCCTCGACTCGTCGAGGCGGTTTCCACCGTGCCCGGTGAGCGCTTCGCCTGTTTCTTCGGCCCGGACGACGCGCGCCGGCTGGCCTACGTGCTCTGGCTGCAGCTTCTGCCCGGGGCTTTGCCGCGCAAGGCGAGGACCCTGCGGGTCGCGACCCGCGAGGTGGAGCTCTGGTACCTGCCCTTCGCCGAGGGGGCGCGCGAGCTCGAGAGCCTGCTCACCGGGACGCGCTACGATAGGTCGACCTTTCGTGGGGTGCGCCATTGACCTGCGGCATCTGCAGCCAGTGGAATCCGGAAGCGGCCGCGCGATGCTGCTTCTGCGGTAACGCGGCGGCCTCGGAGGTGGACGCCACGGCGCAGGGGCGCGGGACCTCCGTGGTGTTGCTCGACCTGCCACCGGGCCAGGGACGCGCGCTCCTCGACGGAGACGCGCCGGGGACGGGAGGCGGGTTCGAGCTGTCGGTGAAGCTTCCCCCCTGGGTCGTCGCGGTGGGGGTCCTCGTGGGGGCGGTGCTGCTGCTCGCGTACCGGACCTGCGGTCGGTGAGACCCGCTTCGGCGGTGGGGCTAGCGCGCCGGCGGGTCGAGCAGCTCGAGCTCCTCGCGGATGCGCTCGCGCAGGTGGTGGGCGTCGCGTCGGAGCCGATACGGCTTGCCGTTGATGAAGAGCGCGGGCGTGCCCTTGATCCCGAACCGCAGGCCTTCGATCTTGTGCAGGTCGATCGCCTTCCCCGCGTCGAGCATGTCGCCTCGGAAGCGCGTGAGATCCAGGCCCAGCTCCGTGGCGATGCGTTCGACGGTGGCCTGCGAGTGGCCCTCCGCCGCCGCGAAGAGGCGGTCTTGCATGGGCCAGAACTTCCCCTGGCGGTGGGCGGCGAGCGCCGCGCGGGCCGCGATCACGGGTTCGCCCGCGCCCATGGGGTAGACCTTGAAGTAGAGGGCGGCCTCCTTCTCGCCGGCGATCACCTGTTTGAGCACGGGCGAGAGGGCCGCGCAGTGGGCGCACTGGAAATCGGCGTACTCGACGACCACGACTCGGGCCTTCTCCGGGCCGAGGCGAGGCGCTCCGACGGTCGGGATGCGGAAGGTCTTCGGCGGGAGGGCGGAGAGGCGACGCAGCTCGAGCACCTCGTGGACCTCCGCCGGACGGAGACCCTTGCCGACGAGAAACGCGACGTAGTTGGCGAGGCGCCAGGCGACGGCCGCGCGGGGCGTCTTGCGCAGGCACTCGGCGACCGTGCCGACACAGCCGTGGTAGCAGTTCGCGCGCGCCATCACCTCGGCCGCGCTCTTGCGCTGCGAGGCGCTGAGCCTGGCCGCGTCCGGCAGCTTCTGCCACGGGATCGCCTCGGCGTGCGTGATCGCGGGGAGCAGGAGAACGAGGACGAGCGGAAGCATGCGCATGGCTAGGCGGAAGGTTCGCGCAGGCGCCGCCGTCTGACAAGCGCCAGCGACAGGTAGCCGCGGTCGTAGCGCAGGGCGAAGAGCCCCATGGCGAACCAGACCACGTCCCAGAGGAGCGTGCCGCGGCTCATGGCCTGCGCTTCCGTCCCCGCGGAGAAGCAGCCGCAACCCACGTCGAGTCGTCGCGCGAGCGCCCAGCCGAGAGCGCCGATGAAGAGCGCGAGCAGCCCTTCGACGACGAGCAGGTTCGCGCGCACCGAGAGGCCGAGCACCAGAGCCGCCCCCGAGAGCGCCTCGATCCAGGGCAGCCCGATGGCGGCGAGGTTCACCAGCTCGTCGGGCAGGATGCGGTAGTTGGCGATGGAGCGGGCGAAGTCTGCGGGGTGGACGAGCTTGTGCACGCTCGCGGCGATGAAGACCACGCCGAGCGCGACGCGGAAGACCCAGGCCACCCAGGGGGCGACGCGGTCGAAGCTTCGCGGTGCGGGAGGAGACGCAGGGGAGGTCACGGCGCCCGTCCACCTGCGTCGGCGCCGCGCGGTGCGGCTCCGGCAGCCTGCGCGAAGCTCTCCAGCCCGCCGGCGAGGACGCGCACCGCGACGTGGCCAGCTCGTCGCATCTGCTCGGCCTGCAGCGCGGCGAGTCGGTCGCCCGGGGTGTCGCAGTAGACGAGCCAGACGCGGTCGCGCGGCAGGGACCCGAGCCCCTCGGCGGTGAGCGGGGTGACGAAGCTGTAGGGCAGGGAGCGGGCGCCGGGCAGGTGGCCGGCGGCGAAGTCCTCGGCGGGGCGGGCGTCGACGAGCAGTGCGCGCCCCGCCGCGAGGAGCGAGCGGGCCTCTGCGGCCGCGATCGGCGAGGCGTCGCTCTTCAGCTTGTCGGGGCAATCCAGCTCGTAGGGGAACGGAGCCACCACCGCCAGGCCATCGCCGCGCAGCGCGTTCACGGTCAGGCCCACGCCCGTGGAGCCCACCGTCCAGCCGAGGGCCACGAGGACGGTCACGAGCGGTCGCGAGGAGGAAGGGGCAGCCATGCCGTCACGGGGTTCGGAGCGCGGTGTGGCACTCCACGCGCTGGCTCGGCAGGCCCCCGGCCGCGGGGAGCTCGAAGGCGGCCGCGGGCAGCGTGACGTTGACCTCCTGCTGCTTGAAGGTGAGCTCGAGCGAGGTGCCCAGGGTGGGCTGGCTCACCTCGAGCAGCGACGGCAGGCGCACCCCACCCACCGTCTGGTGTTCCTTGGCCACGATGCGGAGGATGACCTCCCCCTTCGCTCCACGGACCTCGGAGCGGAGGGCCTCCCACCGCGGTCGCCCTCCCTCGACTCCGGCCTCGAGCTCGATGAGCTGCGTGTGCTGCGCCCCGTGGAGCGTGAGCACCTCGACCCCGGCGCGGTCGTCCCAGGCGAGCTGCCGCCGCTGATGCGCTATGACCGGTGTGGCGCCGGCGAGAACCCGCACCACGTCGTTCGGCTCGAGCGCTACGCGGAGGAGGCGGGCCAGGTTGCAGGCCGCGGCCGGCCCGTGGAAGTGGCGGTTCTGCTGCGCGTCGAGCAGCGCGAACTCCTTGCCGTCGGCCACCAGCGTGGCGAGCGGCGTGTCGAAGGGCGAGACCACGTCGAAGCGGAGCTTGCCGCCGGCCTCGGCGAGCATTCGCACGGTGGCCTTCACCTTTCCCTGCGCGGTTTCGTGCGTCATGCGCGCCTCGGCGCGAAGGGTCCTCACGCTGCGTCCGCGCGCTTCGATCGCCGCGAGCACCGCCTCGGGCTTCGGCGGGGGATAGGGGCGGACCACGGTCAGGCAATGAGCGCCGAGCAGCGGTCCAAGGCCGACCAGCGCGAGCGCGACGCGTGCGGTGCCCTTCATCGCCGGGGTCATCCTTTCCTCGTGCGGGGGGGAGCGGTCCCGCAGCCTACCGCGCCCCGAGGCGTCCGCGGAGCAGCTCCTTGAGCCGTTCCTCGATGCGGGCGGTCAGTCGACCATCCTTGCTCAGACTGGCCGCGCGCCGAAAGAGTTCGATGGCCTGAGGCAAGCGCTTGAGGGCCGCGTGCACCTCACCAAGGTGCGTGAGGAGCTCGGGTTCCTCGGGAGAGACGCGCACGGCGAAGGTGAGAACGCGCTCGGCCTCGGCCAGCCGCCCCCGACGGTAGTGCAGCCAGCCGAGGCTGTCCATGATGTAGCCCTCGGTTGGCTCCAGACGCAGCGCCCGGCGAATCGCGCGCTCGGCACCGTCGAGATCCTGGCGGCGGTCGGCCAGCGTGAAGCCGATGAAGTTGAGCGCGGCCGCGTCGTTCGGGCTTTCGCGCAGGACGGCTCGGATCAGCGCGACCGCCTCGACCCACTGGCCGGCCTGCTCGAGCGCCGCGGCCAGGGCGAAGGTGAGGGCCCGCGGCGCGCGCCCCTTGGCGAGGGCTCGGCGTGCGAGCTCGATCGCCTCCGCGTGTTTTCCTTGTCGGGAGAGGTTGCGGCTCAGGGCGGCGATGAGGCCCGGGTGGTTAGGGTGACGTGCCAGCCCCTCGCGCAGGATCGCCTCGCCCTGCCCCGGTACCCGCGCCTCGTCGTGCTGGCGTGCCAAGCGCGACGCGGCGAGCGGCCCTTGCGGTCCCGTCAGCAGCGAGCGCGCGAGCTTCAGCGCCTCGGTCGTTCGGCCGAGTCCCGCGAGGGCTCCCACGCGCAGGGCGGCCAGCATGGGCGGCTCGTCCCGAGGCCCGCGCTCCTCGAGTAGCGCGAGCGCGCGGGCGTAGTGGCGGCCCTGCAGCATCAGCTCGACGAGCTGCGCGCGCTCTCCGTCGTCGTCTCCCGCCTCCTGCTCGAGGATCTGCAGGAGGTCGGTCGCGGAGCGCCTGTCGCCGGCGTGCTGGAAGACCTCGAGGAGTCGCCCTGCCACCGCCGGGTGCGCACCGCTCCGGTCCAGCGCTTCGCGCAAGAGCCGCACGGCGTCGGTCCGGCGCCCCTCCGCGAGGCGCACGTGCGCGAGGCTCATCAAGGTATCGGCGTCGCTCTCGTGCTGGAGGAGCTGTTCGTAGGCTGCTCCCGCACACGGGTAGTCGAGCTGGCCGAGGCACAGCCGCGCGAGGTAGCGCTGCGCCGCGCGGTGGTGTGGCGATCTCTGCACGAGCGCCTGCAGCACCTGTCGCGCGCGCTCGACCGCCCCGCGGCGTTCGAGGAGCTGCGCGTAGCGCAAGTAGGCGGCGGGCTCGGCCGGGTTCGCCGTCACGCAGCGCGCGTAACTCCCTTCGGCGAGGGCGAGCTCCCCTGCGCGTCGGTGGAGGTCGCCCTGCAGGAGGAGCGCGTCGGGGAAGTCGGAGGCAAGTCGCAGCGCTTCGCCGAGGCGGTGCAGCGCTTCGGACCGGCGGCCGAGCTTCGCCAGCGCGAGGGCGAGCTGCGTGTGCAGGTAGGCCGAGTCCGGGTCGAAGGCCAGGGCCACCTTCAGATAGGGGAGCGCGGTGGCGGCGTCTCCCCGGTGGAGCGCGAGCTGGGCCCGGAGGTAAGACTCGTAGGCGGTCGGGCTGACGAAGGAGGTCTCCTCGACGCGCCCGTCGATGACCCGCAGCGTGACCGGAGCGGGGTGCGGGGCGCAGCTGGCGACCACCAGAGCCGCCAGAGCCGCGAGGGCCACGAGCAGTGCCTGCCGAGGAGGGAGACGGTGCACCCGTACATGGTGGGGCAGGTTGGACCCCCTCGCAAGGGGCGCGGCGGCAAGGGAGCTCCGCTGGTGGCTCTGGCGCAGGTGGCTCTGGCGCGGGCTGCGGGCTACCATCGCCGGATGGCGCTGCTGGCCGTGCGAGACCTGAAGGTGGAGCTCGCCACCGAGGAGGGAGTGTTCCGTCCGGTGGATGGGGTCTCGCTCGCGGTGGAGCGCGGCCAGGCCGTCGGACTCGTGGGCGAGTCGGGGTGCGGCAAGAGCGTGACGGCCCTCGCGCTGGTGGGTTTGCAGCCGGGGCGCATCGTGGGCGGCGCGGTGGAGTTCGACGGGTGCGACCTGACGCGGGCGAGCGCGACGGAGCTTCGGCGCGTGCGGGGCGGACGCGTGGGCCTGGTCTTTCAGGAGCCGCTGGCCGCGCTGAACCCGGTGCTGCGGGTCGGGACCCAGGTGGGAGAGGTGTTGCGCACGCACCTCGGGGCGCCTCGCGGCGTCGCGCGCGCACGGGCCGCGGAGCTCCTGCGCGAGATGGGCCTTCCGTCCCCGGAGGCGCAGCTCGCGGCGTATCCGCATCAGCTCTCCGGTGGAATGCGTCAGCGGGTCATGCTCGCCGTGGCGCTCGCGGGAGGGCCGTCGCTCCTCGTCGCCGACGAGCCCACCACGGCCCTCGATCCGACCGTGCAGGCGCAGGTGCTCGCCCTGCTCGAGGAGCTGCGGCTGCGGCGGGGTCTGGCTCTCCTGTTCATCAGCCACGACCTGGCCGTGGTGGGACAGGTCTGCAGCCGCGTGCTGGTGCTGTACGCGGGGCAAGTCGTCGAGGAGGGGCCCACCTCCACGCTGCTCGGCGCGCCCCGTCATCCGTACACCGCGGCGCTCCTGGCGGCGCTCCCCGATCCCGCGGCTCCGAGAAGGCGCCTGGCCGAGCTCCCCGGGGTCGTGCCCGACCTCCGTCACCTATCGGCCGGCTGCCGCTTCGCCCCCCGGTGTTCCCGGGCGGCGGATCGCTGCAGCGCCGAAGCCCCGCTGCTCGAAGAGCCGAACCCCGGCTACCGCGTGCGCTGCTTCTACCCGCTCGACGAGGCCCGGGAGGGACCTCCGTGAGCGCGCTGCTCGAGGCGGTCGGACTCTCGCACGCCTACCGGGCGGGTCGTCGCACGGTGCCGGTCCTCCACGCGATCGACCTCGCCATCGCGGAGGGGCGCAGCCTCGGCCTCGTGGGCGAGTCCGGGTGCGGCAAGAGCACGCTCGCCAGGTGCCTCCTGCGCCTGGTCGACCCGACCGGGGGGCGCGTGGTCTACCGCGGCCGCGACCTGCTGCGCCTCTCGGCGCGCGAGCTCCGTCCCCTGCGGCGCGAGCTGCAGCTCGTCTTTCAGGATCCGGGAGCCTCGTTCGATCCACGCCTGACGCTCGCCGAGTCCCTGCGCGAGCCGCTGCGCGTGCACCGCCTGGAGGAGGAGCGTTCGCGGCGCCGGGCCCAGCTCGAGCGCCTCATCGAGCCGGTGGGTTTGCGAGCAGAGCTTCTAGAACGCTTCCCCCACGAGCTCTCCGTCGGACAGCTCCAGCGCGCGGCCGTCGCCCGCGCCCTGGCCCTCTCGCCGCGGCTCCTCGTGGCCGACGAGCCGACGAGCGCGCTCGACGTCTCGCTCTCGGCCCAGCTCCTGAACTTGCTCGCGGACCTGCGCCGCGACCGAGGCCTGACCTACCTCTTCATCACGCACCAGCTGCCCCTCGTCGAGGCCATCTGTGAGGAGGTGGCGGTGCTCTATTTCGGCCGCATCGTCGAGCGCCTGTCCACCTCCGAGCTCGGGCGACGGGCCCTGCATCCGTACACGCAGGCGCTGCTGCAGGCGTCACCGCGCCTGCCGGGCCGGACCTCCGCGGGCGGGGAACTCCCCAGTCCGCGCGTTCGCCTGGAGGGGGAACCTGCGAGCCCGCTCGCGCCTCCCCCCGGGTGTTCGTTTCATCCCCGCTGCCCGCTCTACCGGGCGCGCGGCGCCGTCCGATGCACGGCGGAGTCGCCGACGCTGCGCACGATCGGCGCGGAGCACGAGGTGGCCTGTCACGAGGTCTGATCGACACTCGCTTGTTCGCGCGGTCGCGGTAGAATGGGGGGCCCATGTCGCTGAAAATCTTGCTAGTGGACGACGACGCCGACGACCGTCGCGCGCTGGCGACCTTCTTCACGCACGACGCCGCGTTTGCGGTCTATCGCGTGCGCGTGCTGGAAGCGGCCGATGGTGACGAGGCGCTGCGTGTCCTGGATCGCGAGCAGCCCGACCTCGTCGTGACGGACCTCGCCATGCCGGGGGTGGACGGGTTCGCCCTCTGCCAGGCGATCCGCCAGCGCCCCGAGGGGGCAGCCCTGCCCCTGCTCGTCACCACCGGAGTGCATCGGGACGAGGGGATGGCGGTCAAGCTCCGCGAGAGCTTCGGGGTCGAGGTCCTCACCAAGCCGGTGCCGCTGCGCTACCTCGCGGGGAAGGTGCTAGCGCTTTTGCGGCGACGTCAGCGGGACACCCCCGACATCGGCCGCCGCTGGCTGAAAGGAACCAGCCCTGTATCCGTCCTGGCGACGCCCGCGGTCGCGGCCGGCGAGCCCGAGGTCGCGGTGCAGCTCACCCCGAGTCCGCCGCTCGCGACTCCGGCGCGGGCGACCGATGGAGGAGGGACGTCTGCGGCGCCGATCGAGGTCTCGTTTCGCGCCAAGGCGGACGGGACGCTCGAGGCCACCTCGGTGGCCTGGCTGCTCGTGCAGGCGGCCGACCGACGGGCGACGGGGACGCTCCGGCTAGCGCGCGGCAAGGTGCGGAAGGTGGTCTTCATCCTCCAGGGGCGGCCGATCTACGTCGACTCGAACCTGCGGAACGAGACGCTCGGCGCACACCTCATGCAGCAGGGCGTGCTCACCGAGGCCGACCTCGCGCGAGCCATGAAGCAGGCGCGCACCTCGGGCAAGAAGCTCGGCGAGGTGCTGACGGCGCTGGGACTGGCGACCGCGGAGGTGGTCGCGGCGGGCCTGCAGGCGCAGACCGGCATCAAGCTCGTGAGCGCGCTCCGGTGGCCCGACGGGACCTTCTCCTTCGAGCCGGGGGACGACTTCTCGTCGCGCGTGCCGAGCTGTCCGGTGGAGGTCGTCCCGCTCGTGCTCACGGCCCTCCGGCGGCTCTTGCGCCCCGAGGAGCTCGGACGCCTTTCGCTCGAGCAGGCGCTTGCGCTCACCCCCGCGGGCGAGCGGCTGCGGCCGCTCATCGAGCAGCACTACGGGGCCACGGTCCTCGGCTGGTGCGGCACGTCCCGCGCGCTGCGCGAGCTCGCGGCCGGCGCGGAGGACCTGCCCCCGCTGCTCGTGCGCGTCGAGGCTCTGCGCCTGGCGGGGCTCGTGGTCTTTCGGCCTCCGGTGCCGATCGCGGCCCCGGTCGCCGCCCCGACCGAGCGCGCCACCGGTGCGGCCGACTCGTCCGGCTCGAAGCTCGAGTTCGTCGAGGAGGATCTGGGCGGCGTGAGCCGGCTCCTGGACCTGAAGCAGCTCGACCCGACGCGCTCCGCACCCTCGGTACCTGCGGTGGACCTCGAGCTCTTCGAGCCGTCGGCCGAGGAGCCGCAGCCCCCGGAGGTGCACGCGCGGACGGATGACTCGGGGGTCCTCCACCTGGCGAACGTGGACGACCTCGAGCTCGAGCAGCCCGAGGCCGAGGCCACGGCCCTGCTCGGCGCGAGCGCGGCCACCGGACCCCTCGAACCCACGCCGTCGGAGGAGTTCCCGGAGGTGCCCGCCGCGCAGCCCACGGTGCTGCAGAAGCCGCGCCGGGCCGGCGGACGCGCCGCGGCTCCGGCCGAGGAGGCGCGCCGCGCGTCGGGACCCGTGGCCCCGCTCGGCGAGCTGAAGGAGCTCTTCGCCGGTCTGTCGCCCGAGAGCTATCACGAATGGCTCGGGCTTGGCCCGGGGGCCACCGCGCAAGAGGTCCAGGCGGCTCTGCGACGGCTGGGCCTCGACGGCGAGGCGGTGGACCTCGCGGGGCTGACCCTCGGGGAGCTCACGCCGGAGCTCGCGCCGACCGACCCCGCCGCGCGCGTGATTCCAGATCGGCTCCAGGGGCGCAGCCACGACGAGTTCCTCTCGCGGGCGCGGCCGCAGCTCACGCCGAAGGCGGACACCTTCGGCGCGGAGCTCTTTTTCCAGCACGGTCAGAGCCGGCTGCGCACGCACGATCTCGTCGGGGCGGTGGAGGCCTTTCGCCAGGCGGTGGAGCACAACGCCGAACAAGCGGACTACCACGCCTATCTCGGCTGGGCCCTCTTCCTGCAGCGGGGAAAGGGGGAGGCGGGGGCCATCGCAGCCCGACCCCACCTGCAACACGCGCTGCACATCGCCCCCGATTCGCCGCAGGTGCTGGAGCTCGCCGGCCTCCTCGAGCGCGAGGTGCGCAACGACGACGCGGCGGCGCCCCTCCTGCTCGAGGCCCTGCGGCATTATCCGACCCGGGCCGAGCTCTTCGCGGCCGCCAAGGACGTGCTCGCGCGCCTCGGGGATTTCGCCGCGCTCGAACGGCTCTACCGGCGCCTGATCTTCCAGCTCCGCGACACGGAGCCGCTACGTACCGTTCCGCTCTGGATCGATCTGGCCTACCTCTATCGAGACAAGCTGGCGCAACCGGAGAACGCGCGACTGGCCCTCGAGGTGGCAGCGAAGCTGAACCCCGAGGACGTCCGCGTGCACGCGGCGCGCGCTTCGATGGACGAGGCCGCGCGCGTGGATCTGCGCGAGGCGGCCGAAGGGCTGCGGCAGCGCTTCCTCGCACACCCCGAGGTGCCCGACCCCCTGCACGAGCTCTACCGTCTGCACCTGGCGGCGGGGCACACTGATCGGCTGCTCGCCGTGGCCGGGATCCTGGTCGAGCGCGGCCACGCGACCCCGGAGGAGTACGAGGTCTATCAGGCGCGCAAGCCGGTGCGGCTGCGTCGGGCGCGTGCGCCCCTCTCGGCGAACCTACTCGACCGCCTCCGCGACCCGTCGGACAGCCGTTCGATCGAGCAGATCGTGGCCCTGCTCTCGCCGATGCTGTGCGAGCGCTTTCCGCTCAGCGCCACCGAGCTCGGCTGCCGCTCCGACGACCTGCTCGATCCGCAACGGCTCCCCGAACCGTTCGGCGCGACGGTGCGGTACGTGGCGAAGGCGCTCGAGTTGCCCTTGCCGCGGCTCTACCTCTCGGCGTACTTGCCCCTCATGGTCCCCGTCCCCGACGCGCAGCCGCAGGTGCTGGTCAGTCCGGAGGTCCTCTCGTCGTCGAGCGAAGAGGCGATCGCCTTCGCGGCGGCGCGCGCCTTCAGTAGCCTGGACTTGGGGCGGCGCCACGCCTTCACGCGACGCGGCACGGACCTGAAGGCCGCGTTCCTCGGGGCGCTGACCTACTGCCGACCGGAGCTGCAGGTTCCGGACGCCGACGGCACGATCGGGCGACTCAGGGAGGTGATGGATTCGGGCCTCGTCGACCTCGCGTCGCTGCGCAGCCGGATCGACGACCTGACGGCCCGCAAAGAGCCCATCAACCTGTCCGAGTGGATGCGCGGCGTGCGCCGCACCGGCGCGCGCGTCGGTCTGCTCGTCTGCACCGACGTGCCCGCAGCCGTGGCAGGCGCTGGGGACACCGGTACCCAGCGCGACCTCGAGGTCTTCGCCCTCGGGGAAACCTACCACCAGCTCCAGCAGACGCTCGGCCTGTCGCTCGAGACCTCGTGAGGGCCAGGCCGGCCCGAGGCCTAGTGCTGCGGGTCGATGTAGAAGAGCGTGATGACCAGGCAGTGGAAGGCCTCGTCCGAGGACTGGGTCACCACCGTGTCCACGATCTGGAAGCTCGAATGCTCTCGCACCCAGTCGGTGATGCGGTCTCCGAGCCGGTCCCGCTCCTGCGCCATCGTCGCAGAGAAGACCTTCACGCCGTTGAATCGGTTCTTAGTGAGGATTGCGTCGGTACTCATGGATCACCTGCCAAATCTCATCGTCGGTGAGAAGCCGGTTGGACTTCTTGGCTTCGTCGAAGATGCGTCTCACCAGCTCGTCCGCCGCCTCTACACCCCGCTTGCCAAGCCAGTAGACTACGTTGGATTCGCCACTCATGTGGCCGATGGCAATTTCTTGTTGCTTGCCGAACGCGCTGGCCGGCACTCCAGAATAGATGTGGTCCGCCAAATAACTATCGCCCCGGCGCTCGGCCTTGATCACGGCCGCGGCGTGAACTCCGGTGGCCGTGCGGAAGGCGTCGTCGCCCACGAGCGGGTAATTGAAAGGGATGGGAACTCGGGTGGCGGCGGAGAGCGTCTTGCAGAGGAGCACGAGCTTGCTCACGTCCCCCTGGTGCCAGCCGAGGAGCTTCAGGTTCAGCAGGAGCTGATCGATGGCCGTGTTTCCGACGCGCTCGCCCACGCCGAGGATCGTGCCGTGCACCCGGTCTGCGCCGAACTGCGCCGCCCAGAGGGCGTTCTCGAGGGCGAGCCCGCGGTCATTGTGCCCGTGCCAGTCGATCCCCACGTGAGGGCCGTGCTCGGCGGTCAGGCGCAGCGTCCACTCGATGAGCGCCCGCACGCCGTCGGGGGTGGCGTGACCCACGGTGTCGCACAGGCAGAGGCGGTACGCGCCGTTATCGATGGCGCAGCGGAAGAGGGTCTCGAGGACCTCGGGGTGAGAGCGCGTCGTGTCCTCCGTCACGTACGTGCACGGCAGGTTGTGGCGCCGGCACAGCTCGACGGCCTCGGCGGTGCGCTTGAGCATCAGCTCGAGGTCCCACTGCTCGGCGTAGCGCCGGATGGAGCTGGACCCGATGAAGGTCATGACCTCGATCTCGAGCCCGACCTCCTGCGAGATGTCGATGATCGGCTGGATGTCCACCGCCGTGGTGCGCGCGGCGCAGGCGCCCCGGATCCCCAGCTTCGCGTCGGCCATCTCGCGGGCCAGCGCGCGCACGTCCTCTCGCGCACGCGGGCCGGCACCGGGCAACCCGATGTCGACGTGGTGGATTCCGACCTGGTCCATCAGGTGCACGAGACGCAACTTCTCGCCGATTGGCGGGTCTACGACCGAGGGGGACTGCAATCCGTCCCGCAGGGTTTCGTCGAAGAGTCTAATCGGCTGGAGGGGCCTGGAACTTGAGGTCGCAGTGTTCCAATCGTAGATGATGTCGCCTTCGGCGAGCTCGTTCAGCGGAATCTCAAGGATGTTTCTGCGGCCCATGGGCCCCTCGACGTGCCGCCTGGGTAAGACGCCCGCCGTGTATGCCCCCAATTCGCCGGGGGATCAAGCAAAACATGCCCCACGGAGCTCACGGCGGCGCGCAGAGGTTGCAGCCCGCGCGGGAGGTGGGGATGCACAGGCCACCCTGCCCGCAGCCCGCGCCCGGCGTCGGGCAGGTGGCGGTGCACTGCAAAGGCTTGCCCGAGACCGTGGCGCAGATCGTCCCGCTGCGGCACGAGGTGTTCGCGTCGCAGGTGGCACCGAGCGCGACCCCGGGGACGCAGGCGTAGGTCCCGGCCGGGCGGTCGGTGACGGCGATGCAGGCCTGGTTCGACGGGCATCCCGAGAGCTCGTCGCAGCCTCCGGAGGGAGTGCAGGGGGCGTGGCAGGTCTTCCAGACGCAGAGCAAGGGGGCCTTGCACGGGCACGGTCCGCCCAGCCCGGGCGTCGTCGGTGCGTCCGCTCGGCCCGCGTCCCGGACGCCGCGGTCCCTCGGCCGGGCCTCCCCCGCCCCGGCATCCCGGTCGGCGAGCCTCTGGTCCTTTCGCTCCGCCCCCCGATCGGGCCAGCTCCCCTGATCGCTCCAGGTCGGAGGGGGGCCCTGGGGTCTAGCGTCCCCGCTTTCCACCGTGCCGGTCTGGCACCCCTGGCTTGCGGTCAGGGCGACCAATCCGGCGGAAAGCGCGAGGCGTTGCACCCATTTCGTCCGGCTGTGGCACGCTGTGGTCACGCTCTCGTCGACTGGCCTCCTACGGAACGTGGATTGCAAAACGGATGACAATGCCTTCACCCACCCCTTCTCGCCTCGCGTCGGCGCTCCTCCGAACTCCGGGGCTCTGGATCGCTCTCGTCAGCTGCACCGCCGGTTGCCCAGGCAGCTCGAGCCCCATTCCTCCGGCCGACGCGGCGCCGCTCCGTGACCGCGCCGTCCCGCCGGCGGACCTGGCCGTGCACTACGACCAGCCCGCCGTCCGAGCCGACGCGGCGCCCGTCAAGCCCGACAGCACGGTGCTCACGACGATCCCCGGCGGGCCATGCCCCTGCAAGGCCCCGCTGCTCTGCGTGAAGGGCGCCTGTCGGTCGCCTTGCACGCGCGCCGACTGCAATCCGAAGGTCAGCCCGTGCAAGGATAGCGAGACCTGCATCAACACCGTCATAAGCCAGGCCGTGTGCATGCCGGGCGAAGGCGAGGGCAAGGCCTGCGACGAGGACCGCCCGTGCGCCGGGACCCTCGTGTGCATCGCGTCGCCGCCCACGGCGAAGACCGGCCTCTGTCGGCCCACCTGCACCTCGAGTTGTCCGGGGGGCGGTACGTGCAACCCGGTCCCCGGCGTGCCCTGCAGCTACTGCGCGAAGTGAGCCGCGCGGTCAGGTAGGGCCCGTGCGCCCGCGCCGGGGGTCCCTATGCCCGCGCCGACGGCTGCCGGAAGAGGGAGGTGGCGCGCGAGATCGCACCGTCGAGGGGGGTGGAGGAGGCCGGCCGCGACGCGCCGCGGGGGCGGGCGGAGCGGCTGAGCTGTTCCGAGCGCGTGGGCGGAGTCGCCGTCGCAGCGTATCCGACGAGGCGGTCGTAGGCCGCGCGTCGGCGGGTCCCCACGGGCAGCAGCCGCTCGCGCGTGTCCATCACCCGCGCGGCGATCCGCACGAGGAAGCTCCCGCGCAGCCGTGAGAGCTCGTCCTGGAGCTCCGCGGCGTGGAGCTCGAGGACCGCCCGCATGTGCTGCGCGGCCCGGCGCAGCGTCTCGGCCTCTTCCTCGAGCTGGTGCACGCGCGCGCCGCGGGCGCTCAGGATCTGCTCGCGCTCGCCGAGGTCGGTCAGGAGCGAGGAGACGCGGGCCTCGAGCGAGCTCTGCACCGCGGCCACCTCGGCTCCCGCGCGGGCGAGTCGTTGCTCGAGGCCGCGGATCTCCTCGGCCTGCTCGGAGCTCCGGCGGAAGAGCTCGTCGGTGCGCGTGCGCTCCTGCGCCAGGTCGCCGCGGGCTTCGCGAAGCTCCGCTTCGAGGGCCTCGCCGCGGGCGCGTGCCGCCGTCAGCTCCTCTCGGGTCAGCTCGAGCGCTTCGCCGCGGCTGCGGGCGACCGACAGCTCGTCGCGGGCGGCCTCGAGCGCGAGGGCCGTGGTGTTTGCGTCGGTGCGCGCTGCCGACAGCTCGTTGCGGGCGACCTCGAGCGCGAAGGCCGTGGCTTCCCCGTGGTTGCGCGCCGCCGCGAGCTCGTCGCGGGTGGTTTCGAGCGCGAGGGTCGTGGCTTCCCCCTGGGTGCGCACCGCCGCGAGCTCGTGGTGGGCCCCCTCGAGCGTCGCCGCGAGCGCCTCCGCTCGCGCCCGTTCGAGGCCCACCCCGTTGCGCGTGGCCTCCAGATCGTCCTCCAGTAGCGCCGCGCGGGCCTGCTCGGCCCGGACCTGCCCCTGCGCGCCGTGGAGGGCGCATGCGCTCGCCTCGAGCTCGAGGGCCTGCGCGGCCAGCGCGCTCTCGACCTCGGCCAGCGTGCCCTCGGCCTCGGCCAGCGCCCGGCGTGCCGCTTCTCCCTGCTCGCGCTCCCCGGCGAGGCGGGCCTTGAGCTCCTCGATCGACGCTTCGCGCTGCGACAGCTCGGCCTGGCAGCTCTCCAGACGCGCGGCGAACGCGGCCAGCTCTCCGGTCGTCTCGTCGAGGTGCCCCTGCGTCCGCTCGAGGTGCGCCGTCACCGCGGCGACCTGCTCGTCGCGCTCGGCCAGCCACCCGCGGGTGACCTCGAGGCGGGTGCGCAGCCCGTCCAGCTCCCCCTCGCGCTCGGCTCGCTCGGCCTCGGCCTCGCGCAGCCGGTCCTCCAGCTCGCCGAGCCGCGCCGCCAAGGTGAGCGAGGTCTGCTCCGCCGCAGTTCGCTCCTGCTCCAGCCGACGCTCGAGGGCCGCGAGGCTGGCCGTGGAGCGGTGTTGCTCGGACGCGAGAGCGCTCTCTTTCGCTGCGAGGGTCGCCAGGGCCGCGTCGAGCGCGGCTCGCGCCTCCTCCGTGGCCGTCACCTCCTCGCGACGTCGCAGCAGCTCGGCGTCGAGCGCGTCCCGGGCTGCGTCGCTCTGCCGCAGCCGCTCGGCAAGCTCCTCCAGCCGGCGCTCGGCTTCGGCCACGGCGATGCCCTGGGAGGCCTCGCGTTCCTCGAGCTCGGCGACCCGACGGAGGTGCGCCGCCGTGTCGGTCTGCGCGAGGGCTCGCAGCCGGCCGAGCTCGGCCTCGAGCTCGGCGACCGCGGCCTGCTGGGTGCGGAGCGCCGCTTCCTTCGCCGCGATCTCCCCGTCCCGTTCGCCGAGGAGGTGCGCCAGTTCCCTCCGCGCCTCCTCGCCGTGTTCGACGCTGCGTTCGAGCTCGCGCTCGAGCGCCTCGAGCCCCGCCGCCCGTCGCCGAAGCTCCTCCTCGCGCTCCACGAGCTGGAGCTGGAGCTTCGCCGCCTGCGCCGTGGAGGCCCCCGCGTGCTGCTCGGCGTGCCGGCGGAGCTCCTCGAGCTCGCCGTGCAGTTCGTCGAGCTGTCCCCGCAGCCGCACGCTCTCCTCTTCCGTCTCGCGCATCGAGAGCGCGAGGGCGGCGAGGCGCGCCTCGGCCTGCATCCGCGTTTCGTGGGCCTGACGCAGCGGCGCCTCGAGCGTCTGCTGCTCCGCGCGGCTCAGCAGGGTCCGGCGGCCGTTCGGAGCGCGCGAGGGACGAGCCGGGCGCGGCGTCTCGACGCTCGCATCGATCCGGTTGCGCACCGCGCGGGCCACGTAGAAGCCGACCGACGCCTCGGGGTCACGTTCGAGCAGCAGCTGGACCGCGGGAGGAATGCTCTCGGTGTCCCACGTATCTCCGTCGCCGACGGGCTTCTCGTAGAGCGGACTGTAGAGCCGCTCCACGGCGTCGAGCGCGAGCCCGCCCTCGGCCAGGCCGCGGCGGATCTCGTCCAGGCTTCCGAGCGAGAGCGCGGCCCCCTCCTGCACCGCGTCGGCCTCACCCGCGAGGAGCGCCAGACGTCGGCTCGCGTGCGCCGCGTTCAGGAAGACGGCGACGATCGCGCCCTGCTCCGAGAGATAGGGCAGCAGTCGGCGCACGAGGGTCGCAGCGGCGGGCGTTTGCTGCAGGAGCTGGCCAAGCAGAAGCACGTCGAACTTGCGCCCGTGGAGGTACGGCCCGAGGTTCAGCTGCGCGAGGTCACCGTGAATCACCGTCGCGCAGTGTTTGCGCAGCGCGGTCGCCGCCTGCCGCTCCTTCGCCACGACGACGAGGTGGCACTGCTGTTCCTTCAGGGCTCGAAGCACCGACTCCTCGACGAGCCCGGCTACGAGGACCTTCTTGCCGGCGCCCACCAGCCGCAGGGCCATGGCCCGGGGATCGTTCGCGCTCTGCAGGTCCAGATCTGATCGTTGAGGGTCTGCGTTGGCGATCTGCACGGGTCGGCTCCCTCCTCTGGGGGTGGAAAGCCTGGATACCATGCGAGAGATCGCCTCCCAAATTTCCGGGGGATGTAGGATAGTTACCCACCACCGGGAGGCCCGTTCCCCCTCTCGGGACGGGGACGGATGACCCCAGCGGGCCGGGCACTTCGGGCACAGTCGTCCCCCCGTCCGGACGAGGATCCGACGATCGTGGAAAGGCCCCGCGTCCCGCGTAGATGTCACTGGTTCAAGGCGCTTAGACGGGCCATCCCTGGGGCTGCCGACCCCATGTGCCAACGCTGGTCATCTGGCCTGGGAAATGCTTAGCCTCAGGCTCAAGAGGAGGAACCCGCATGCGTCCAGTCCGCTTCGTTCGCGCCATCGGGATCGTGGGTCTTGTCGCTGGCGGCTGCGCTGACACGGCCGACCCGGGCTACGGCCAGGGACGCTTCGGCAGCAGCGGGCTGGCGATCGAGAGCTCCGGCGGCGACGACGGCGTGCTGCGAAGCGGCGGCGCGCTGCAGATCGCGACCGGGAAGGACACCCTCTATCGCGCGAACGCCATGCACCAGGTCCTCGTCGTGAACAAGGACACCGGTAAGGAGGTGGCGCGGGCCGACCTGCTCACCGACACGATGGGTCGGCTGGGGCTCGCTTCGGTGGCCCACGACCTCACCGAGTTCGACGGCGTCAAGGAGCGGGACACCCTGCAGGTCAAGATCCACGACCTCGAGGCGGGCAAGCTCGTCGGTTCCGGCGAGGTCCCCGTGCTGCCGACGCTGCACATGATCCAGGGCTACGGCTTCCAGATCGACGAGGTCCAGCCTCCGCACGTCTACAGCGCCAAGCCGGACGGCCGCCCGATCAACGCCTACGTCGTGGGGGCGCTCCCCGACAACGGCGAGACCGCGGCTCCCGTCTACGCCGCCGGGCGCGGGTTTCCGACGGGCGTCACCTCCGTGGACCTTTACCTCGTGAAGGACCAGGACGTCTGGAAGAACAAGCCCATTCCGCAGCGCGGCCAGGAGGGCTGGCTCGCCGGCCCCATCGTGGCCAAGGTGGAGAACGGCATCATCAAGCCCACCGACCTCGGCTGGCAGCCTACCGGCAAGAACGTCGGCCCCTACGACATCATCGTGGACGTGGACCGCAACGGGAAGTTCGACCACTCGTTCGGTCACAAGGACGGCGTGGACGGCGAGTCCGAGGTGGGCCTGACCATCCAGTACAGCGGCGCGTGGTTCCGCGCGAAGTCGGACAGCCTGACCGCACGCGGTGCGGCGGACGCGGCGAAGGTGGCGGCCAAGGCGGCTGCCGATGCGGCGGACCAGGCCGAGGCGGCGGCGAAGAACAGCCCCGAGGCGCAGGCCAAGGCCAAGGCGGCGCGCGAGGCGGCCACCCAGGCCCAGGCCCAGGCGCAAGCGGCCGAGACGGCGGCCCTCGCCGCGCAGAAGGCCTTCGATCAGACGCTCGCCGACGCGCCGACCTGTCGCGCCGAGGCGGACAAGTCCGAGACGGCCTCGAAGCAGGCGGCCACGCTGGCCAAGTCCGCGGCCACCGACGCCACGCTCGCTGCCGCGGCCCAGAAGGCCTACGACGAGGCCGTGCAGGCGCGCATGACCTCTTCGCACCTCATCGTGAACCTCGCGTACGGTTCCCCCGGGCGCGGGATCATCGAGGGCTGGGACAACACGTACACCGTGTCGAACCCGATCTTCACCTACGTGAACCCGCCCGTCGGCATGGCGGAAGGGAAGCACGCCAACGTGACCAAGATCGTCGTGGCGCACCAGGATTGGTCCAAATTCTGGAACAACCCGCAGATAGTCAAGCCGGGCGGTCCGGGGAGCGTGGGCCGCATCTACTACAAGGACAAGGTCGTGCAGTACCAGGGCGCCACCGTGCAGAATAGCTGCACCAACTCGCCGCCCGTCGCGATCATCAATCCTTCGACGCTGCCGCTCGACCAAGTGGGGCTGCTGAAGTTCGACGTGGTCTACGACTACGGCAACGACGGCTACTACGACGTGGGTGTGGACTTCCTCGACGTCGTCGCGCACCGCACCGACGGCATGCTGGTCACCGGCGTGGAGCTGGCGAAGATGCCCGACGACAAGATCTTCGGCTTCCAGGTCCGCAAGTAGTCGCCCTCCGCGCCCCTCCGCCTCCCTCCCGTACCTTCGCTCCCCCAATTGGTCGCCCGCTCTACCCGTCGAACCGTTTCGAGACGGCCCATCACGGGGCGGGCGGAGTCGCCTTCCCGCCGTCACCGGACCGCGCGGCGGGCCCGCTGCCCCCCTTCGGCGGGGTAGCCACCTTTTTCGAATCGAGCATCAGCAGAACGTACATGGCGAGCACGAAGACGATGAGCGCGAAGGAGAGCCACTCGAAGGGGATGCGGCTGAGCGTGCGGTCGTCGCCGAAGAAGCGCCCGCGCGAGCGGCGGTGGATGCGCTGCTCCACCTGATGGGCGAAGTCCGTCGGCGGCGGCAGGGTGTGCAGCCCCGACAGGCCTCGCAGCGTCGTGCGGAAGGCCTCGAGCTCCGCGCGACAGGTGTCGCAGCCGGCGAGGTGCTCCTCGACCGCCTGCTTCTCCTCGGGCGGGAGCTCTCCCTCGAGGTACTCGCTGAACAGCTCGTTTGCGCGCTGATGGTCCATGGGCCGCTCACATGTACTTCTCCAGCCGCTCCTTGAGGGCCATGCGCGCGCGGTGCAGGCGCGACTTCACGGTCCCCTCGGGCAGCTGGGTGATGGCTGCGATCTCCTGGTAGCTCAGCCCCTGCACGTCGCGGAGCACGATGAGCAGGCGGTGTTCTTCCTCCAGATTCTCGAGCTCGCGTTGCAGCGCCGCCTCGAGCGCGCGCCCCTCGACGAGGTGATCGGGGCGGCTCAGGTGCGCCTGCAAGGGGATCGTGGGGCCGCCCTGGTCTTGCGCCGCCGCCTCGCGCTCGCTGGCCTCGTCGAGGGGTTGCAGGGCGTTGTGTCGCCGCCGCGCGAGGTACTTGTAGCGGTTCTTGCAGGTGTTGACGGCGATACGGTAGAGCCAGGTGCTCAGCTTGCTGTCGCCTCTGAAGCTGTCGATGGACTTGAAGACGGTGAGAAAGACGTCTTGCGCCAGGTCCTCTGCCTCTTGCCGGTTGCCGAGCATGCGGAAGACCAGGTTGAAGACCTGGGCCTCGTAGGTCCGCACCATCTCGCGGAAGGCGCGCTCATCCCGCTGCTGCAGCCGGTGGACGAGCCAGCGCTCCCGGAGATTCATGCCGCTACGTTAGCAGGCACTGCGCTACTGCATGAAGAGCTGGAGTGAGAAGGCGAGCAGGGTTTCGGCTCCGCCCTTCACCATCTGTCGCACGCCCACCTCGGCACCCACGCGCTGGGAGAGCAGGCCGAGGCCCCCCGTCACGTAGGTCGTGCCGCGGACCATGTCGTGCGCCGCACCGGCCCGCAAGGCGTAGCGCTGCGAGAAGAAGGCCTCGAGGCCGCCGTGGAAGCTGGGCTTCACCCCGTCGGGGTGGCTGTTGAAGTTCAACACCGTGTCGAAGCTCAGCGTCATGAGCTGCGCGAAGGTGTACGAGGCCCCCATGCCGAGCAGCCGGGGGTAGTTGTAGCTGTCCACGGGGACCAGGTTGTAGCCCACGACGCCCACCTGCAGCCCCTGGACGAGCTTGATGATGGCGCCCGCGTCGAAGCTGACGGTGCTGATTCCCGCCGGAGCGAGCTCCGCGGGGGCGGTGCTCGGCAGGGTGGACTGGTGGTTGAGGTACTTCGCCGTCAGGCCGATCGTAGCGAGGCTCCCGAGCGGGTAGGCCAGCCCCAGGGCGACCTCGTGCGTGTTCGTGACCTCGTCGAGCGTGAGCAGCTTGCCGCCGGCGAGGGCCACTGTCTGCACGGGGTTGGCGCGGGCGAAGGAGTACGAGAGCCCCGCGGCGAGGCGGGCCGTGACCGAGTCGACCACCGCCGCGTTGATCAGGTTCGCCGCGTCGGAGGCGCGGTACTGGTAGAAGGCGGTGATGTTGTACATGCGAGCGAGGCTCATCCCCGCCGGGTTCATGATCAGCGCCGAGGTGCCGGCCGCGGCCGCGCGGAGGGACCCGCCCATGGCGATGACCCGAGGCCCCTGCAGGTCTCGGGCAGCCGCCGCTCGCGGCGCGAGAGCCACGAGAAAGAGCGCCAGGCCGACGCGGAGGACTGGAATCATGTTATAATTCCTCGCTTTTCTTGGATTCTATCATCGTGACCGGTCCTGTCCAGAAAAGGAAGTCCCTTCAGCTCGGCGGGGAGTGCGACGCGACGGCGGAGGCGGGAGGGCGGACGGCGGCTACGCGACGCGACGGGCGCTCTGCGCGTAGAGCGCGCTCACGCGATCCCACACCGCCGCGACCCAGGCCTCGGCGCTGTCGTAGTCGTGCGGGTCGAGCGGCGCGCCGATCGTCACCGCCACGTCGCGTCCGCGATTCACGCGGTCCATGGACTTCGGGCAGATGTCCGTCGTGCCGTCGAGGCCGATGGGGATGATCTTGATGCCGTGCTCGTAGGCGGCCTTGATCGCGCCCGGGTGGGGCTGTCCGCTGATCGTGCCGTCCGCCGAGCGCGTCCCCTCGGGGAAGACGATGACCCCGGTGGACTCGCGGCACATGCGAATCGTGGCCTCGAGCGCGCGGCGCCGGCTGTCCTTGTCCTTGCGCTCCACGAAGATGGAGCCGCCCGAGTAGGCGGCGAGACCGATCACGGGAAAGCGCTTCACCATCTGCTTGGCCAGAAACGCCGTCGTGTTCAGCGCGTCCATGAGCACGATGATGTCCACGTAGCTCTGGTGGTTGCAGATGTACATGTGGCCGCGGTCGTCCTCGGGCAGGAGCTCCTGTCCCACGACGGTGACGTCCACCTGCAGCAGGTGCTTGAGGCAGAAGCGCGCCCAGCCGGGCATGTCGTTGAGCCGGCTCATGAGCCGTTCGCGCCGGTAGCGCTTGGTGAGCGGCAGCAGGATGGGCAGGCTCCAGGTGTGGACGTAGCCCCAGACGGTGCACAAGCCGAAGGTGCCGAGGACGTCGGCGCGGCCGAGCCAGAGTGGCAGCCCGCGCTTCTTATCGGCGCGAGCGGCGGCGGGAACGGTGGCGGAGGCAGAGGCGGCGTTGCGTTCGTAGATCGTCTCGACCGAGGGAGACGGGGCGACGGGGTCCGTCGCGGCAGGCGTGGGTTCGACCAATGCCGGCTCCCAGGTCACGGGCTCCGACCGCTGCTCCGGGCGACGCAGATCCTGCATGGGCACTCCTTTCGCCGAGGGGTATTCTCCCCAGGTTCTGCCGAGTTAACCCCAGGTTCCGGACCCCCACAAGAGAAATGGATTTGGAATAGACAACGCTGCGCAATCGTTGCTAAAGGTAGTCGCTCGACGTACGTTGCTCTGCTACCATAGGTGATAGCGCATGCGGAAACTGGTCTACCGCTTCCTGTCCAAGGAGCAGCGTCGCTTCATCAAGTTCTGCTTGGTGGGGGCGAGCGGTGTGCCGGTGAACCTGGTCTTCACCTGGCTCGGCTATCGCATGGCCTTCACCGGCCTCGACGAGGGGTGGCGCAAGGCCGCGGCCTTCGCGCTGGGCATCGTCCTCTCCATCTTCACCAACTTCCTGCTCAACGACGTGTGGACCTGGCGGGACCGTCCGAAGGGCGAGCGGCAGGTCCTCGGCCGCCTCGGGCGCTTCTACCTCGTCTGCTCGGCGGCCTCGGCGGTGCAGTTCGGCACCGCGATGGCGCTCACCCTCGGGTTGCGCTTCCATTACCTCGTGGCCCAGCTCTTCGGGATCGCGCTCGCCACGGCCGTGAACTACGTGGCGAACAACCTGTGGACCTTCAAGGCCAAGCCCGAGTTGCTGGCCGACGAGAGCCGACCCGTGGCTCCGGGACCGCGCGCGACGGCTCCCACGCCGGCGCCGGCCTCGGCGGGCAAGCCCCAGCCGTAGCCTCGGCCCGAGAGGGCTCCCCTTCCGATCGCCGCCTCTCGGCTCTGGCCCTTGGGCCCGCCCCGGCGTTGCGCTATCATCCGCGACCTATCCAGCTTAAAGGGGCGTAGCCATGAAACGCGTTGCGGCGGCATTGGTGTTTTTAGGGTGCGTCGGGGCCGGAGCGAAGTTCCTTCCGGGGTGTACCAACTCCGAGACGGTGCCCGGCGGAGATGGGGGCGTGGGACGAAAGGAAGGGGAGGGCTGCGCGGCCACGGCGGAGTGCGCTCCCACGCTCGTCTGCTCCGGCGAGAGCAAGTGCGCCCGGCCGGGACAACCCGGCACGCAGGGCAAGGACGACGGCTGCGCCTCGAACCTGGATTGCCAGGCGCAGTACGTGTGCGCCTCGTTCGGCAAGTGCGCCGACCCGGGGAACGCGAGCGAGGGGCAGGAGTGCAAGGGGAACGAGAGCTGCGGCAAGGGGCTGCTCTGCTCGGGCACCCTGAAGTGCGCCAAGCCCGGCGCGCCCGGGACGAAGCTCAAGGGAGAGGCCTGCGGCGGGCAGATGGACTGCTCGCTCGGCCTCGTCTGTTACCAGGACAAGTGCGCGCCGATGTCCTTCTGGGCGGGGGTGAGCTGCAACCAGGACACAGGGCCTCTGCGCTCGTACTTCGAGATCCCGCGCAAGGGGCAGGGGCTGGCCGAGTTCTACCAGCTCCCGTTCCCGAACAACATCCGCCTGAAGAACGGACGGGTGGACGTGACGCAGCACCCGAATCCGTCGAAAGCGCTGCCGCCTGAGCTAGGGGAGATCGTCGCCGAGTACCTGAAGGCGATCAGCGAGGACGTGACGGGTTTCGGGCTCAGCACCGCGGTCTTCATGCGTTTCAGCAAGACCGTGGACCTTGGCTCGCTCACCGTGAGCGGCGAGAAGCCGACGATCCAGTTCTACAACATCGACAAGGCCTCCTCGGGCTACGGCAACGGAGTGGGGCTCTTCATGTTCGCGAGCACCTCGCGTGGCAAGTACATCTGCGACAACTGGTTCGCCGTGCGCCCCACGATCGGCGTGCCGCTCGCGCCGAAGACCACCTATGCGCTGGTCCTTCGCAAGGGGGTCAAGGACAGCAAGGGTGAGGAGGTCGGGGCGGACAAGGACTTCAAGGTGGTGTCGGGCGAGACGGAGCCCACGGACGCCGACGAGAAGGCGGCGTGGCAGGCCTACGCCCCGCTGCGGGCCTTCCTCAAGGACAAGGCGATCGACCCCGCGTCGGTGATCAACGCGGCGGTCTTCACCACCATGGACCCGCAGGCCAGGATGGCGCGCTTCCGCGACGTGGTGCAGGCGCAGGCGGCGCCGAAGGTGGAAGGGCTGACGCTCTGCGACGGCACGAACAAGTCTCCCTGCGACGACGGCAAGGATCCGACGCACGCGTGTCCGAAGGCGGCCGACCCGGCGTTCCACGAGCTGCAGGGGACGTACATGACGCCCGTGTTCCAGAAGGGCAAGCCGCCGTACAAGGCCATCGCCGACGGTGGGGCGATCGTCTACGACGGAGAGGGGCGGCCGACCGTGGACCGCGAAGAGAAGGTCTGTTTCAGCCTCACGGTCCCGAAGGGGCCGACGCCCGAGGGGGGCTGGCCCGTCGTCGTCTTCGGACACGGCACGGGGGGACACTATCGGAGCTTCATCGAGGGGGGCACGGCGGCGGCGCTCGCGGACGTGAAGGACGGCGCAGGAGCCGACCTCTCGAAGATGGCGGTGATCAGCATCGACGGCGGCATGCACGGTCCGCGGCGCGCGAGCACCGACAAGCCGGACGAGCTCTTCTTCAACCTGCGGAATCCGCGCGCGGCGCGCGACAACGTCTACCAGGCGGCGGCGGACAAGTTCCAGCTCATGCGCGTGCTCGGGGCGCTGTCGGTGGACAAGGCGAGCTCGCCGACCGGCGAGGTCGTGAAGCTGCGTACGGACAAGGCCTACTACTTCGGTCACTCGCAGGGGACCGTCGAGGGGCTGCCCTTCCTGGCCTTCGAGCCAGGGGTGCAGGGGACACTGCTCTCGGGGGCGGGCGGGTATCTGCTCGGGTCGCTGATGTACAAGACCAAGCCGGTAAACATCGCGGCGGGGGTGCAGCTCGCCATGGCCGACGGGAAGGTCGGCACCTCGCACCCGCTGCTGAACCTGCTGCAGCTCTTCTTCGAAGAGGTCGACTCGCTCAACTATGGGCGCTCGATCATCTCGGACCCGAACAAGGGCGTGGGGGGCAAGCACGTGTTCCTGAGCTACGGCGTCTCCGACAGCTACACGCCTCCCGTGACGATCGAGGCGTTGACGCGCGTGATGGGGCTCTCGCAGGTGAACCAGCCTGCCGAACGCTGCGGCGATGGGATCTGCGGCGGGAGCGAGAGCTGCAAGACCTGCGAGAAGGACTGCAAGCCGGATAGCTGCGGACCCAATCCTCCGCAGTTCAAGTTGATCGAGGCCCCCGTGAAGGAGAACTTCACGGTGGGGGGCAAGAAGCTGACGGGGGCCATGGTGCCCTACGCTTCCGACGGGACCTACGACGACCACTTCGTCATCTTCCAGAACCCGAACGGCAAGAAGCAGTCGATGAGCTTCTTCGGGACGGCGGTGAAGGATGGCGCGCCGACGATCGTGAAGCCCTAAGTAGCCCGCGCCGAGGGTCGACGGCGCCTCCCGCCCCCCGCTGACCTTTTCCCCCTCTTTCGAGCTCACCGACCTTCGGAGACGGCATCCTCGCTGGCCAGGCGAGGCGTCGATCCGATGACCCTCCAAGGCCTCGACATCCTTCGGGCGGTGCCCTGGCCCTGCTCTTGCGTAGGCACTCCCGGGCACCGGCTGCGTTCGCGCGGGGCGAAGCGGTCCCGTGGTGCGATCCGGAGGAGGGTTCGATGCGATCGTGCAGGTCGGCTCGCTGCCTGGGCGTGGGAGGGCTTGCGACGGCGCTCGCGTGGCTCGCAGCCTGCGGCGCGGCGCCGGCGAGCCCACCGGGCGAAGGGCTCCGCGCGGCGGCTTCGGGTCCCCTCGGAGCCGTGGTCTACTACCACGGCATGGCCAACACCGAGGCGGTCGTGGCCCCGCAGATCCGGCCTCTCGAGGCGGAAGCGGCGCGGGCGGAGATCCCCTTCCTCGCCCCGCGCATGCTGGACGGCCGCGACGGCTCGTACCGCATGATCCAGGGGCTCACGCCGATGCGCGCCCCCGACGGGGCGCCTCTCGTGGACGGCGAGGGGGTGCCTCTCGACCACCCGCAACCCTGGAGCATCCCCGCGCTGGACGACTTCCTGCACGGGAGGCGCAACGTCACGGTGGCCGGCTACAGCCTCGGGCGCGTGCCGATGCTGATGGCGCTCCAGCGCCAGGACGCGGTGGTGAATCGCGCGCTGCTCCTCGATCCCAGCTACGACACCTACTGGGTCTACAGCGTCTCGGAGAAGGGGCGGGGCTGGCAGGAGCTCGAGGCCGGCAAGGTCGTACTGGACTGGCTACGGCGAGACACCTCGCGGCGCTTCGTGTTCGTCGTCGGCGCCGCGTCGGGCTGGGTGCAGAACAAGCTCCTCGCTCCGCTTGCCGCCCTGCGCGGCGAGGAGCAGGAACCGGCCCGGCGCGCCTACGTCTGCTCTTTCCCCGGCCTCGGCCACGCGCAGATCTTGGGAGACGCCGACGGGCGCGTCTTCGAGGCGGTGCGACCGGGCTGGGAGGACGAGCGCTGCGTGCCCTTGCGCTTCGCCCCGTGCTCCACGACGGATCGTTGCTTCGTGAGCGAGACGAGCCGCGCGGTCTTCTCCTCGACGGTCCGTTGCGCGACGACAGGGACGCGCCGCCTCGACGCCGCCCCGCCCGAGGCGACGACGCCCGAGTCCTGGCACTGCCGGCTCCGCGAGGGCGTCAACCGCTGGTGCCGCGCGAACGGCGAGTGTCCAGGCTACGACGGGCTGTCGGAATGGGCCCCCGCCCCGCCGCCGCTCTCGATCTGCGAGCGGTACCCGAAGCGTAAGAGCTGCGTGGAGGCCGAGTAGCGTCGCCGGCCGTCACCGAAACGCGTCGTTCCGCGGTTGAACGCGGCCAAGGCCTCCACGTTCAGTAGGAGTAGCCGACGTTCGCGATGAAGCCGTGCAGCAGGTCCAGCGCGCCGCCGGCTGCGCGCTTGCCCGCCTGCTGTCGCGCCACGGCGTCCTTGAAGGCGTAGAAGTAGCGCGTGTACGCGTACTCCACCGAGCCGATGATCTTCTTCCAGGTGCCGGTCACTCCGATGGCGACCGAGATCCCCCCCGTCCCGGACTTGCCGTACCAGTTGTTCTCGTCCTCGACCTCGCCGCTCGAGAGGACCACGCGGTAGTCCCCGCGCACATACGCCCCCATGAAGGAAAGGAACGGCCAGTTCAAGCCTACACCGATGGGCACGAAGCGGTACGCCGCGTCGGGCAAGGTCTTCGTCGCCGTCTTCCAGTCGATGCCGAAGTTCATCATGCCGAAGCCGATCCCGGCCTCGACGTGCGGCGAGGTCGCGCTCTGCTGCATGATCTTCCAGTCGTAGCCGAAGTCGAGGAGCAGCTCGCCGAGGGAGGTGGAAAAGCCGTCGCCGCCCGCGTCCTTGATCTTGGATTGCAGGCCCAGCGCGGCCTGGTAGCGCAGCCGGATGAAGACGCCCGCCGGGTAGCCGTCGGTGAAGAAGGCGACGGGGCGCACGTCGACCCCAACGCGCAGCGCGAAGGCCGCTCCCGAGCTGTAGCGGGGCGCGGTGCCCACCGGGTCGTTCAGCGAGAAGTCACGCATCCACGTGCCGAAGCCGACGGTGCCTGCGACGCGCAGCGGACGATCGGCTGACGGCTTGTCCGCCACCGCCGGAGTCTGCGCTCCCCCACCCGACGGACCGCCCTTGGCCCCCTTTCCCCCCGGCGTCTCGGGGTCGTAGTCGAGCGCGGCCGAGGAGGACGAGCCGTCCCCGATCGGGTTCGCGGCGGCGCTCGCCTGTCCCCCCGCGCTGGCGGCCGGGCCCGTGCCCGCCTTCGGCTGCCCGGTCCCCGTGCCGGGACGCTCGACGGGGTCGGGCTCGAAGGTCAAGCCGTCTTCCTTGCCGCCGCCTCCTCCTCCCTTGTCGATCGGCTGGGAGGGGTCTGCGGCCTTCTTCACCGGCGCCGCCTCGAGTCCGCGGAGCGCCTTCGCCACGGGCTGCAGCAGCTTCGCCAGGTTCTTCGAGGGGAGCGTCGAGGTCAGCACCGGCTCGCCCGTCTCGCCGCTGTAGACGGCGATCGCCGCGCGCCCTCCCGCGGCCGTGCCTCCGACGACGCCGATGGCGCCGATGTGCTTCGCGGCGCGCGCGAGGTTGGGCCCGCGGCTCATCGCGATGCCGAGCTCGTCGCACGCGTCGAGCAGATCCTGTCCATCGAGGACGTTGTACCGCGCGCGAAGCAGCCGCATCAGCCCGGTGCGCACCTTCGCTCCGTCCTCGCCGCCGAAGGCGAGCACGGCGATGGCGGGCTTGGCCACGGCGGGGGCGGGCACGAGGAGTCCGCCCAGGACCCCGACCATGAGAGCGTGTCTGAGCATCGAGGCCATAGCTTACAAAGAGGGGCGTGCGTTTGCCAGCTTGCGCCGCGCCGGAACGCGATTCGCTCCGCGTCCGAGCGGCTGCTCCTCGGGCGACCCCGTCGGGCGCACCTTGACCTGCCCGTCGCATCCTGGGTACCGTACCCGCGCCCGGGGCGCAGGAGGCTTGCGTTCGCCGGGCCCTTCTCTCAGTCGGAGCCGCTCGTGCTGCCCTGTCTACGCGACGTCGTCAAGATCCCGCCGCTCTTCGGCGTGGTGCCTATTCAGCCCTTCGGGGTGCTCGTGGGGATCGGGCTCGTGGTCGGCTACCTGCTGGCGCGGCGGCGGGCGAAGGCCACCGGTCTCGACCCCGACCTCTGCGCCGACGGCATGGTCTGGACCGTCGTGGTGGGGTTCGTCGTCGCGCACTGGGTCTCGGTCGTCTTCTACTTCCCGCACCGCATCGCGGAGAACCCGCTCGTCCTGCTCGCCTTCTGGAGCGGGCTCTCCTCCTTCGGCGGCTTCGTCGGGGGACTGCTCGGCGCCTACTGGTACTTCGCCCGGCGCCGGAAGGTCTCGCTCCTCGAGTACGCCGACGCGATCATCTTCGGGCTGATGCCGGGCTGGATCTTCGGTCGACTGGGCTGCACCGTGGTCCACGACCATCCGGGGCGCCCGACGAGTTTCTTCATGGGCGTGAAGTGCGGCGCGCTCCCCGAGCACGACCTCGGGCTCTACGAGATGCTCTACACCATCGTGCTCACCGGGGTGCTCTACGCCCTGAAGGGGGTCCGTCCCTTCCCGGGGTTTCATCCGGGGCTGATGATGCTGCTCTATGCGCCGGTCCGGTTCGCTCTCGACTACCTGCGGGTCGAGGACAAGACCTACCTCGGCTTCACGCCGGGGCAGTACTCGGCGGTGCTCATGGGGGCCGCGGGGATCGCGCTGATGGCCTACGGACGCCACGTGAAGAACAGGCCTGCGAAGAAGGAGCCGGCGCGCACGAAGCCGGCCAAGGCGCGCGGGCGATAACGCGGCGCGGCTAATGGGCGCCCGCCGGTGGCAGGCGGTGCTGGGGACTCGCGAGACGGGTGGCTGAAGGAGAAGCCGTCGTGCCGGAGCGTGGGATGGGCCACCGAGCCGAAGCTCACAAGCAATATTGCGCACTTAGTGTGGTGTGCGACCCGTGTGGGGGCTGGTCTGACCTTTGCACCATTATGTGGGCGATGCGACGCTCCAGCGGTCCCCTGATGCTCCGGCTACTGACCGCGGCCTTCATGCTCGGCCAGGCGGCCTGCGCGGGGGACTCCGCGCACCCCGAGACCCAGTTGACGAGTCGTACCTCGGCCATCGTTAACGGTGCGCCGGAGTCGGGCTTCGCCGCGGTCGGGGCGATCGTCGTGGCGGGGACCGGCTCGAACTCGGGCTGCACGGCCACGCTCGTCGGGCGCCGCACGCTGATCACGGCGGGTCACTGCGTGGCGGGGCAGGGGCCGGTGGTCTTCTACCCCTCCGGTCTGCAAGGGCCCCGCTTCGCCGCGGCGACCGTCACGATGCACCCGAGCTACGTGGGTGGCAACGATGCCGACCTGGCGGTGGTGCGGCTGATGGAGGACGTCGGCGGGATCGAGCCGGTCGAGCTCGCCACGCGCGCGCCGCGAGTGGGCGAGAGCGTCGTGCTCGTGGGGTTCGGCAAGCCGCTCGAGGGGCAGGGCAGCTTCGGCGTCAAGCGGCGGGCCACGAACACCGTCGGGACCGTGACGGACCAGCTCTTCACCGTGTACGGCGCGGCGGCCTCCGCCGGAAACATCTGCGACGGCGACTCCGGCGGGCCGACCTTCGCCCTGCGCGAGGGACGGCCCATCCTGCTCGGCGTGCACTCCACCAAGGGTGGGAGCTGCGGCGACGAGGGGAACGACATGCGCGTGGACATCTTTCGCGCGTGGATCACCCGCCAGGTGGCGCTGGAGCGCGCGCCCCGCGCCGCCGGGGACCACGACCTCGGCGACGTGCTGATTCTGAGCCCCACGAGCGGGTTCGAGGCGGCGGATCGCGTGGAGGTCTCGGTGCTGGCCAGCAGCCCCGCGCTGCTGCGGGTGGACCTCCTCGTGGACGGGACGGTGGCGGCGAGCAAGCGCCAGGCTCCGTTCAGGTTCGAGATCGGCCCCCTGCGGGGCGGAAACCGCGTCCTTCAGGCGGTGGTGCAGACGCACGGCGGCAGCGTCGCCTCGGCGCTCGTGACGGTGAGGGTGCGCGGCGGCGACAGCGTCTCGGCGGGGGCCGGAACCTTCGGCACCGCGTGCACGGAGAGCCAGCAGTGCGGCAGCAAGCTCTGCTTCGGCACCTCGGAGGAGCGGGCCGGGTACTGCACGCAGGCCTGCACGGCGAACAGCGCCTGCGGAGCGGGCTACCACTGCGTGGAGCGGATCTGTCGGCCGCGGCTCGACGCGGGGGACTTCGGCGCCGCGTGCCAGACCGCCAACGACTGCAGCACGGGCCTCTGCCTGGTGGACCCGCTCACGAACCTCTCGTACTGCACCGCCCGCTGCAACAAGAGCGGCGCGGCGTGCGCTGCCGGCGCGACCTGTCTCCCCGACGGTGCCGACGCGGTGTGCGGCCCGCCGGCGGACCTCGCCGACCGCGTGGGGGGCTGTCGTCTCGGCGCAGGCGGTGGCCGCGACCTCGGCCTGCTCCTGCCGCTCCTCCTCGGACTCGCCCTCTTCTTCGCCCGCCGGCGCTGATCGCGGCGTGGCACGCACGCGCGGGGGGTTGCTCGACCTCCTCGCGGCTGGCATGCTGCGCCCCGACGGAGAGGGGAGGAGGCATGTCGACCATTCGCAAGTTCGTGGTCGTGCCTGCGCTGCCGGGGAGGCTCGAGCCCCTGCGCACGCTGGCGTTCAACCTCTGGTGGTGCTGGTCCCACGACGCCATCTCGCTCTTCCAGCGCCTCGAGCCCGACCTCTGGGAGAGCTCGCTGCACAATCCCGTGCGGGTGCTGGGTTCGATTCGCCAGGAGCGCCTCGAGGAGGTGGCCCACGACGAAGGCTTCCTCTCGCACATGCAGCGGGTTGCGCAGCAGCTCGAGCGCTACAAGAAGGCCTCTACCTGGTACGAACGGCACTACGGTGACGACCCGCTGAACATCGCGTACTTCTCGGCGGAGTACGGGCTGACCGAGAGCCTGGCGATCTATTCGGGGGGCCTCGGGATCCTCGCCGGCGATCACATCAAGTCCAGCTCCGACCTCGGGCTCCCCCTCGTCGGCGTGGGCCTCCTCTACCGCGTGGGCTACTTCCAGCAGTACCTGAACGTGGACGGGTGGCAGCAGGAGCGCTTCCCCGAGAACGACTTCTTCAACCTGCCGCTCAAGCTCGTGCGCGGAGAGGCGGGGGCGCCGATCACGGTCCCCGTCGAGCTCGCCGGACGGACGGTCGTGGCGCAGGTCTGGCACCTCGCTGTGGGGCGCGTGCCGATCTACCTGCTCGACACGAACCTCGAGCAGAACAGCCTCGCGGACCGCGAGATCACCGCGCAGCTCTACGGTGGCGACACCGAGATGCGCATGCAGCAGGAGATCCTGCTCGGGATCGGCGGACAGCGGCTGCTCGCGCTCCTCGGCATCGAGCCGACCGTTTGCCACATGAACGAAGGGCACTCGGCGTTCCAGGCCCTCGAGCGCATCCGGCGGGTCATGCTGCGGACGGGGGCGAGCTTCACCGAGGCGCGGCTCACCACCTCCGCGGGCAACGTCTTCACCACGCACACCCCCGTGCCGGCCGGGAACGACATGTTCGCGGCGGAGCTCGTGGACAAGTACCTGCGCGACTACTGGCCCAAGCTCGGGCTGGATCGCGACGGCTTCCTCGGGCTCGGCCGCATCGACCCGCGGGACACCGCCGAGCCCTTCTGCATGACCGTGCTCGCGCTGCGCTGCGCGGCCTACAGCAACGGGGTGAGCCGCCTGCACGGCGAGGTCTCGCGCAAGATGTGGGCGGGGATCTGGCCCGGCCTGCCCGAGGACGAGGTCCCGATCGCGTCGGTGACCAACGGCGTGCACACTATGAGCTGGATCTCCGGGGACATGGTGGAGCTCTTCGACCGGTACCTCGGGCCGAGGTGGCGCGACTTCGACACCGGAGCCGCGGCGTGGGAACGCGTGGCGGCGATCCCCGACGAGGAGCTCTGGCGCATCCACGAGCGGCAGCGCGCGCGGCTGGTCAACTTCGCGCGGCGGCGGCTGGCGGCGCAGCTCCAGCGGCGCGGCGAGCCCCTCGCGGAGGTGGAGCACGCGCGCGAGGTGCTGGACCCCGAGGCGCTGACGATCGGCTTCGCGCGACGCTTCGCCACCTACAAGCGCGCGTATCTGCTCTTCCGGGACCTCGAGCGACTGAAGCGCATCGTCGGGGATCACGACCGACCCGTGCAGGTGGTCATCGCCGGCAAGGCGCACCCACGCGACGCGGCGGGCAAGGAACTCATCCGGCAGGTGATCCATCACGCGCGGGACCCCCTGCTCCGGCGGCGCATCGTTTTCCTCGAGGACTACGGGATGCACGTGGCGCGCAGGCTGGTGCGGGGGTGCGACGTGTGGCTGAACACGCCCCGGCGGCCGATGGAGGCGAGCGGCACGAGCGGCATGAAGGTCCCGCCGAACGGCGGCATCAACATGTCGATCCTCGACGGGTGGTGGCCCGAGGCGGTCGAGGCGCACAACGGGTGGGCCATCGGCCACGGGGAGGTCTACGAGGACCACCAGATGCAGGACGAGGTGGAGTCGCACGCCATCTACGACCTGCTCGAGAAGGAGGTGGTGCCGCTCTTCTACGACCGCGGCAGGGACGGGCTGCCTCGCGGTTGGATCGCGCGCATGAAGGGCTCGATCCGCACCGTCTGTCCGGCCTTCAACACCGACCGCATGGTGGCCGACTACATGCAGCGCTTCTACCATCCGGCGAGTCGACGCATGCTGCGTCTCTCGGGGGACAACCTGCGACGGGCCCGCGACCTCGCCGAGTGGCTGGGGCGACTGCGCGCCCACTGGGCGGAGATCTCCATCCGGCAGGTGCGCTCCGACACCGTCGGAGAGCTCGAGGTGGGGGCGGCGCTGCGGGTCACGGCGGTGGTCCACCTCGGGACGCTCACCCCCGAGGAAGTGGCCGTGCAGCTCTACCACGGGCCCCTCGACGGGCAGGGCCGCATCAAGAAGGGGTCGGCCATCACCATGGGCTACCTCGAGTCTCTCGGGGAGGGCGAGCACCTCTACGCCGGGGCCATTCCGTGTCGCATGAGCGGGCAGCACGGCCACTCGCTCCGGGTGCTCCCCGCGCATGCGGATCTCGTGCATCCCTATTTCCCGGCCATGATCCACTGGGGCTGATCCTCGGGCGGTCTGCCCGCTTGCAACGGCCGAGGCCCCTGATATGGTTTGACCCGTCCCATGCCCGAACCCCTCCCGAAAGCGGCTTCTCCGACGGCTGCGGCGATCGCCGTCTGCCGCGCCATCGTGCCGCGCGGCCGCGCGATCGCGGGGGTCACCGAGGCCGAGGTCGAGCGCATGTACGCCGAGCTCGGGGCGCTGCACGCGCGGGTTCCGCAGCTCTTCAACGGGGCCTGCGCGCTCCTCGACAGCGCGGCGGTGGCGCGCACCGGTCAGCGTTTCGCGCGGCTCGCGAGCGACCGGCAGCAGACCCTGCTCGCCGAGTGGCTCGCGGGGGGCGGCCCGGTGGGGGCGCTGCTCGGGCTCGTCGCCTCGGCGGTCAAGCTCTTCTACTTCGACGGGCCGGAGCTCTGCGAGCACTTCGGGGTCCCGCACGACAAGGCCCCGCGGCAGGCCGAGCCCGCCCCGCGCTTCGCGCAGCAGGTGGTGCGCGGCTGCGACCTCGACGAGGAGGAGCTCGAGACGGACGTGCTGGTGATCGGCTCGGGGGCCTCGGGGGCCGTGGTGGCCAAGGAGCTGGCCGAGCGGGGGCACGCCGTCCTCGTGGTGGAGTCCGGCCGCTACTTCCAGCGCCAGGACTTCAAGGGGCAGGCGCTGCACGCGTTCCGCACCGTCTACGACTGGCGCGTCCAGAATCTCGTCCTCGGCAACCTCTTCGTGCCGGTCCCAGCGGGGCGCACGGTAGGCGGCTCCACGACGATCAACACGGCGACCTGTCTGCGTCCGCCGGCGTGGGTGCATCGGCGGTGGGTCGAGGAGGGGCTTCCCGAGCTCTCCGAGGAGCGCATGGCGCCCTTCTTCGACGAGGTCGAGACGCGGCTCGAGGTGGCGCCGACGCCGGAGAGGTACTGGGGGCGCGGCGTGGAGCGGATGGCCCGGGTGGCCGAGGCGCGCGGCTTCGTGCACGGGCCGCTGCCGCGTAACGCTCCCGGTTGCGACGGCCAGAACACCTGCGACATGGGCTGTCCGTCGGGGGGCAAGGGGTCGATGGACCGCACCTTCATCCCCGCGGCGCTGCGCGCGGGGGCGCTGCTGCTGACCGAGACCACTCTCGAGCAGCTCGTGATCCGTCAGGGGAAGGTGCGGGGCGCGGTGGTGCGCTCGCACGGCAAGGGCCTTCGCGTGCGGGCGCGGACCGTGGTGCTGGCCTGCGGGAGCTTCAACACCCCTCGCATCCTCTGGGAGCACGACCTCGGGGGCGAGGCCGTGGGGCGCGGCCTGACCATCCACCCCTCGGGGTCGGTCTCCGCGCGGCTCCCCGAGGTGGTGCGGGGCTTCGACGTGCTCGTCTCGTCGCCCTACGGCATCACCCACTTTCAGGACCGGGGCCTGCTCCTCGTGGCGGCCAACCTGCCGCTCGACATGGCGGCCATCCCGCTGCAGCTCGTGGGGCGCGAGCTCGTGGCGGAGCTCGAGGCCTACGACCGCTTCGCCACCTACGGCGCGATGATCGCCGAGACCAGCCGGGGAAGGCTGCGGCGCGGTCCCAGGGGGCAGGTGCTCACGAGCTACTTCCTGAACGACGGGGACGTGACGCGGCTGCACGAGGGGCTGTCGCTCATCGCGGACCTCTACTTCGAGGCCGGGGCGCAGGCGGTCTTTCCGGCGGTGCGCACCTGGCCCGTGCTGCGCAGCCGCGCCGAGCTGGATCGCTTCCGGGCGGCGCGGCTCTCGGCCTCGGACCTGGTGCTGAGCGCCTTCCACCCGCTCGGCACCTGTCGCATGGGGCGCGACCCCCGAAGCGCGGTGGTGGGACCGGACTACCGGCTCCGCGGGCTGGACGGGCTCTACCTCGTCGACGGGAGCGTGGTGCCCGGCCCGATTGCAGTGAACTCCCAAATCACGATCATGGCCTTCGCGCGCCGTGCGGTGGAGACGATCCACCGGGCGCTGACGTCCACCCGGGCCGAGGGCCAGGCCGCGAACTGAGCAGAGGCGAGGAACCCATGGGCAGGACCTACGAAGAGCTGTGCAAGGCGAGCGCCGAGGAGATCGAGGAAGTGATGCGGCAGGGGAGGGCCCCCGCGCTGGAGTCGCTCGCGGGCTGGGAGTTCCGCGGCTACAACACGGGGTGGGCCAACGGCATCCCCGGGCTCCCCACCTTCCAGACTGGGCTCATCGTCGATGTCGGCGCGATGCGGAAGTTCAAGAAGGGCTTTCGCCCGACCCCCGGAGATCCGACGCGCCTGCAAGGTTACAACGTGAAGGTGGAGCAGAATGGCCTCGAGAACCCATGGATCGAGAAGCTCCGGGGGGGCGAATCGATCAAGCACGGGCTCTTCGACGTCTATCCGGTCAGGCTCTCGGACCCCGACCACGAGTACCCGAACGCGGTCTTCCTGAACTACGACTGCGGGCGCAACCCGCTCTGGGATCCTTCGCGGCTGCTCCGTGACTACCTCGTCTGCGCGGGCGAGGGGGACGACCTGCTCGTGGGCAAGGGCTACGGCGCGATCGGCTCGGTGCGGCTGCACGTCGGCACCTTCATCCTCGAGCGGCACAACCCGAACGTGTAGGACGCCGATCGGCTTGGACGTCGTAACGAGACGCGGCCTCGCCGCCGGCGCGCTGGTAGCGGCGCTCCTCCTCGGCGGCGCGGTTGCGCACGGCAACGGTCGCGTTCCCACGACGGCCATCGTGGCCCCCGACGCCTCGCGCGTGGCCGCGCAGGAGGGGGGGCCGATCCACGTCTGGGACCGCGAGAGCGGTCGCAAGCTGGCCGAGCTGCCGAGCGAGACCTTCTTCCGTGGCAGCATGGCCAAGGGCGCCCTGGCGGCGGTGGGCGAGGGCGGGGTGCTGCTCCACCGCGGGGCCCGCTTCGAGGCGCGGCGGCTGCTCGCGCTCCCCGGTGTGCTCAACGTGGTGCGGACCGCGCTCTCGGGCGACGGAGAGCGCGTGGCGGCCCTCTACACCGCGGGCGGGAGCGTGGAGGATGCGCGCACGGCGCGGGTCTGGGACGGAGGCACGGGGGCGGTGCTCGCCACGGTCACGCTGCGTCGGGGGCGAGGCCAGGGGGTCGCGCTCTCGGAGGACGGTGCGTTCCTCGCGCTCTTCGGCGACCTTCCCCGGGGCGGCGGGGCGCTCCTCGAGGTCTACGCGCTGCGCGGCCGGCGGGCGGCGCTCCACTTCCGCTGGGAGAGCCGTGCCGACGAGACGACCTTCAGCGCGGCCTTTTCGCCGCGAGGAGATCGGCTGGCGCTGGGGGCGGGACGCCGGCTCCTCCTCTGGGACGTGCAGCGGCGAAAGCTCGTCGCCGAGGCGCCCGTGGAGGCGCTGAAGGGGCTCTTTCCGGCGGCGCTGAGGCGCCTGCCGCTCCCCTTCCCCGGCGCGCACCAGCTCGTCTTCTCGCGCGATGGCAGGTCGCTGGCCACGCTGCACGCCATGGGGGTCGTCGGCGTCGGCGAATGGGCGCTCCCGGCGCTGACCCCTCGACGGTGGATCAAGCGCCCCGTCACGGCCGCGCCGCTGCGCCAGCTCGGCTGGGAGCCGGGAGGGCGGCTCTGGGTCGTGGCCGCCGGGTATTCGCCGAGGGTCGAGCTCCTGGCGGCAGAGGGGGACGCATTCGTCTCGCGGCGCGTGTTGGTGCCGTGAGGGTCGTGCCATGACGGTCGGCGCGCCTCCCGTTCGATGGTAGGCTACGGGCGAGCTGCCGCTCCAGTTCGGAGGAACGATGTCTCAGGACTTCTTCGCCCGCCACTTCGGCCTCGAGGACGGGCTCTATCACCGCGTGATGCGCACGGCCCTCGAGCGCGGGGGCGACTACTGCGACCTCTTCTTTCAGCAGCGCACCACCACGACCATTGGGCTCGAGGACCAGAAGGTGGACCGCGCCTTTCGCACGGAGGACCTCGGCGTGGGCATTCGCGTCCTCTCGGGGGACGCGACCGGCTACGCCTTCTGCGAGGAGTTCGAGGAGGCGAGCCTGCACGAGGCGGCGAAGGTGGCCTCGGCCATCGCGCACGGCGGCCAGGTCGTCGCGCCGCAGGCGATCGCCGCGCGAGCGCACCCCGACCTCTACCCGGCGAAGATTCCGTGGGGCAGCGTGGCGACGGAGCAGCGGCTGCCACTGCTCGAGCGTATCGACGCGCGGGCCTTCGCCGAGGACCCCGCGGTGCAGAAGGTGCGCATCCGCGCGATGGACGGCGAGACGCGCCTGCTGGTGGTGGACTCGGAGGGGCGGCGTTCGTACGACGAGCAGCCGATGACCACGGTCTACGTCTTCTGCGTGGCGCAGCGCGGGGAGCGCAAGGAGGAGAACCACTACGCCGTCGGCGCCCGCGCGGGGCTCGAGTTCTACGGCGACGACCTGATCGAGAAGCTGGCCACCGAGGCGGTGCGGCGCACGCTGTTGCTCTTCGAGGCGGTGCAGCCCCGCGCTGGCGAGATGCCCCTGGTGCTCGCGGCGGGGAGCTCCGGGATCCTCCTGCACGAGGCGATCGGCCACGGGATGGAGGCCGACTTCAACCGCAAGGGGATCTCGATCTACAGCGACAAGGTGAACCAGCGCATCGCCGAGCCGTTCGTCTCGATCGTGGACGACGGGACGATCCCGTCGGCGCGTGGGTCGATCAACGTGGACGACGAGGGGAACGACACCGAGCGCACGGTGCTGGTCGAGGGGGGCGTCCTCAGGACCTTCCTGCACGACCGGATCAGCGCGCGGCACTACGGGGTGGCCCCGACGGGAAACGGGCGTCGCCAGTCCTTTCGCCACGCCCCGCTCCCGCGCATGCGGAACACCTACATGCTCCCGGGGCCGCACGCGCCCGAGGAGATCATCCGGTCGGTGGAGCGCGGGATCTACGCCGAGAGCTTCACCAACGGCCAGGTGAAGATCGGCGCCGGCGACTTCACCTTCTACATCAAATCGGGCTACCTCATCGAAGGGGGAGAGCTCACGCGGCCGATCAAGGACGTGAACCTGATCGGGAACGGACCGCAGGTGCTGCGCGACGTGGTGATGGTGGGTACGGACCTGGAGCTCGACCAGGGAGGATGGACCTGCGGCAAGGACGGCCAGAGCGTGCCCGTGTCGCTCGGCATGCCCACGGTGAAGGTTTCGGCCATCACCGTCGGTGGCGTCGGATGAGGAGCGGACGATGATCGATGCCACCTCGAGCAAGCTGGCCGAAGAGCTGATGGAGCGCGCCCTGAAGCGGGGGGCGACGCAAGCGGCCGTCTCGCTGTCGCGCGCGCGCTTCGTCAAGCTGCGGCGACGACAGGCGAAGGTCGAGAGCCTCCAGGCCTCGACGAGCCGCGGGTTGACCTTGTCGCTCTACCTCGACGGGCGCTACTCGGCGAACAGCACGAGCTTCCTCGAGCGCGACGCGCTCGACCGATTTTGCGACGAGTGCCTCGCCATGACGCGCACGCTGGCCCCCGATCCGCACCGGAGGCTGGCTGACCCCGAGCTCTACGGGCCGACGCCGGGAGTGGAGCTCGACCTCTTCGACCCGGGGTACGACCGGCTGAGCGTGGACGAGCGCCTCGCCATGGCGGTGCTCGCCGAGGACGCGGCGCGCGCGGCGGGGGAGCGCGTGGTCTCGGCGGTGGCAGAGGTGAGCTCGCAGGCGAGCGAGGCCCTGCAGCTCCACTCGAACGGGTTTCGCGGGACGCACCGCACGACCTGGTTCGCGGTGAGCGCGCAGGTCACCGTCCGCGAGGAGGGAGACCGTCGCCCCGAGGACTACGCCTGGGCGGGCGCGCGGCACCTGGCGGCGCTCCCCGACCCGCGCGGGATCGGCGAGGAGGCGGCGCGACGGGCGCTCGAGCGGATCGGCTCGACGAAGGTCGAGAGCCAGCGCATGACGCTCCTCGTGGAGAACCGGGCCGCGGCGAGGCTCGTGAGCTCGCTGCTGGAGCCGCTCGCCGGCGGGGCGCTGCAGCAGCGACGGTCCTGCTTCGAGGGGAAGCTCGGCGAGGCGATAGGTGGCGAACGGCTGACGCTGGTGGACGATCCGCTCGTGCCGCGGGGGATCGGCTCGCGCACCTTCGACGGGGACGGGCTGCGCGCGCGGCGCTTTCCGCTGGTCGAGCAGGGGCGGCTGCGGGCCTACCTCGTGGACGTGTACTACGGTCGCAAGCTGGGGATGGCGCCCACCTCGGGGAGCACGAGCAACCTCGTCCTGCCGGTGGGAACCCTGGACCTCGACGCGCTCACGGCCGGGGTCGACCGCGGCGTGCTCGTGACCGGCTTCCTCGGGGGCAACGCGAACGCGGCGAGCGGGGACTTCTCCTTCGGCGTGAGCGGCTTCCTCGTCGAGAAGGGCAAGCGCGTGCGGCCGGTGAACGAGATGAACGTCACCGACTCGCACACCTCCCTCTGGCATCGGCTCGAGGCCGTCGGCAACGACCCCTATCCTTACAGCGCGTGGGCCATTCCCAGCCTGCGCTTCGACGGAGTACAGTTCAGCGGTAGCTGACGCGCACGGGGTCCCTCGGGCCGACGAGAGCGATGGAACAGAACGACTGGAAATGGGGCTGGAGGCTGTGGTCGCCGCGTAGCACCACGGAGGCGCTGGATACGCGGACCGGAGATCGCGTCGTCCTGCGCCTCGTCGACCGGCGGAACGGACGGACGCTGGAGCGCTTCGGCCCGAACGTCGGACAGCCGCTCGCGGCGCCCCCCCGCCACCTGGGACACCACGACCTGCCCGAGCTCGCGGGAGGGCTGCGTCTCGGCTGCTGGACACAGGACGGCTGCCACGAGCTCGAGCTCGACCGGCCCGAGGCGCATCTACAGCTCCTCGTGGCGGATTCGCGGAGCCTGGCCTGTGGCCCAAGCGACGACCCGGTGATGCGCCAGGGGGTGCTGCTGGTGCTCGCGCGCTGCTTGCGCCTCGCCGAGGGGATCGAGTGCGAGCTCGAGGCCACGGGGGGGGAGCCGGGGGCGCCGCTCAGGACGATCGCGCTCGCCGACGGTCCGGTGGTCACCGGCGGGCGGGTGCGGCTCGCCCCGGGCGAGAATTTCGTCGCCGTGGGGCGCATGCCCGAGACGATCCAGGTGGCAAAGGCGCTGAAGCGGCTGCGCCAGGCGACCTCGTACGTGACCTACTACGGCAAGGACCAGCTGAGCGGTCCGGCGCGCATGGGCCACGCCGTGCGCTGGAACGTCTGTTTCGACGAGCAGCGCCGCGACGTCTACCTGCCCGTGAACCGGGCCTGGGTCGAGATGCTGGCCCGCGTCACCGGCTGCGCGGAGCAGGCCAGCGGCCCGCTCTCGTTCACCTGGGACGTGGCGCTGTCGGTGCTCCTCGTGGCGCGCGCGACCCCGGCCCTCGGGCGCGGGCTTTTGCGGGCGGTGCTCGCCGACACGGAGGAGAGCGGGCGCGTGCCGGGGCTCAGGTTGGGACCGCATCGCTCGACGCGAACGGGGCCGCCGCTCCTGCCGCTCGCGGCCTGGTACCTCTGCTACGACGGCCACGCCGACTTCGCGGCCGAGGTCTTCCCCGCGCTCGCACGCGGACATCGCTGGCTGATGGAGCACCGGCGAGGCGGGGGCGAGGGGCTGCTCGCGTGGAGCGACGGCGGCGCGGACGGCCTCGTCACCGACGGCAACCCGCTGCACATCTCGGGCTGGGTCGGTGCCGCGTACGAGTCGGGGCTCGACGACTCGCCGATGTGGGAGGAGCTGGGGTTCGACCCGGTGGGGCGGCGACTCGGCCAGGCCTGTCTGGATCTCACGAGCCTCGGCGCGCTCTCGGCGCGCTGCCTCGCGGGACTCGCGGAGCTCATCGGCGAGGACCCCGAACCCTACCGCGCCGACTACCGGCGCATTCACGCCGCGGTGAACCAGCACCTCTGGGGAGAGGACGGCCGGTATCACAACCTGCGCCTCGACTGGGGGCGCGGCGGGGCGCTCACTCCGACGGCCTTCTATCCGCTCGCCGCGGGGCTGGCTCCGGCGGACCGCGCCCAGGAGACCGTGACGCGTGTGCTCGCGCAGCACGAGACCTTCTGGCGTCCGCCGGTACTCCCGTCCCTCGCGCGCAACGCCCCGGACTACGACGGCGACGGAGACTACTGGCGGGGTCGCATCTGGCCACCGATGAGCTTTCTGGTCTGGGCCGGCCTGCGGCAGAGCAGCCCGGCGCTCGCGTCGCAGCTCGCCGAGCAGTGCCGCGCCCTCTTCGACGGCGAATGGGAGCGACACGGTCACATCCACGAGAACTACTCGGCCCTCACGGGGCAAGGGGAGCCGCAGCCGGGGACCTACGCGCGAAGCTGCCCCATGTACTGCTGGGGTGGGCTCCTGCTCCTCCCCGACGTCGAGGGGCGCACGGGGAGTCCGATAGACCACCTGCCCCGCATCGCGTGCTGATGGGTCCGCGGCGAACGGTCGGTCGCGTGCCGCACGGTAGGGGACGGCTTCGATGACCTGCCCCCGCTGCGGCAAGCCCACGACCGACGACCAGCGCTTCTGCAGCCAGTGCGGGACGGTGCTCGGAGAGGTGGCGTTCTTCGATACCCTGGCCGCGGTGGGGCAGGTTCTCGACGGGCGCTACCGGCTGCGGTATCTCGTTGGGACCGGCGCGATGGGCGCCGTCTATCGGGCCGAGGTGGAGGGGCTCGGGCACGCGGTGGCCGTGAAGATCCTGCACCCCAGCCTGGCCGCCGACACCACGGCGCGCCGCCGCCTAGAGAACGAGGCGCGGCTGGCCAGCCAGATCGACCACCCGAACATCGTCTCCATTCTGGACTTCCGCTCGACGCCGGGGCTGACCTACCTCGTGATGGAGTACCTGAGCGGCGAGTCGCTCGCCGAGGTGCTGGCCTCCGTCGGTTACCTCGGCGTGCGTCGCGCCATTCACATCGCGCGGCAGCTCCTCGCCGCGCTCGAGGCCTCCCACCGCCTGGGGGTGCTGCACCGGGATCTGAAGCCCGAGAACATCTACCTCATCGCGCAGGCGGACCAGCTCGACTTCGTGAAGGTGCTCGACTTCGGCATGGCCACGGCGGGGCAGAATCCCGACGAGGCGCGGATCACCGCTCACGGGCACGTGTGCGGCACGCCCGCGTACATGTCCCCCGAACAGGCCCAGGGGCACGAGCTGACGCTGCACTCGGACCTGTACTCGGTGGGCGTCATCCTCTACGAGACGCTGACGGGCTCCAATCCCTTCCTCGGGGCGACGGCTCCCGACACGCTCCTGAGCCAGGTCACCCTCACCCCCGCGCGCCCGTCCACGGTCCGGAGCGACGCGCTGATCCCGCCGTACCTGGACGCCCTGGTGATGCGCGCTCTGCGCAAGTCGCCGACCGATCGGTTCGCGAGCGCGACGGAGTTCCGGCAGGTGCTCGAGGGACTCGTGCTGGCCCGCCAGCGACCCGAGCCGGGAGAGGACGAGGGTCGCGCGCTGGTCACCTGCCCCGAGTGCGGTCGGCCGATGCGCCTCACGGAACGGCAGTGCAGCGGGTGCGGTCAGGAGCTGCGGTCGGGAGCGCACAGCATCGAAGAGATCCTCCCGCCGGAGATGATCACCGCGCTCCAGGCCTCGGACGACGCGTCCGGGGAGATCCGCCTCGCGCCGACCTCGAGCATCACGCCCCGCCCCGCCCTCGGGTGGGACGTGCCGATGGTGGGCTTGGGGGCGGAGCTCGACCGCCTGCGGGAGCTCTTCGTCGGGCCCGCGGCGGGCCAGTACCTGCGCATCATCGGGGCCAGCGGAATGGGCAAGGGGAGGCTGGCGCGTGAGGCGGCGCGGATGGCCGAGCGGGCGGGGTTTGGCGTGGTCTGGTGCGAGCCCGACATGCTCCCCGGGTTCGCTCCGCTCGGGCCCCTTCAGCGCGCGGCGGCGCAGCTGCTCGGGCTGTCGGACCCGCCGGCGAACGAGGGGGAGCTCGAGGCTGCAGCGACCGCGAGCGGGTTCGAGGCCGCGCACCGCCGGGGGCTGGTGGAGTTCTTCGGCCTCGGGCCGCGCCCGAAGGACCCGGCGGACGTGCGCCGCGCCCGCCGCGCGGAGGCCTGGAGGGCGCTGCAGCGCTCGGGGACGCAGCGGCGGCCGATGCTCCTCGTCTTCCGGGACCTGGACCGCTTCGACGCCCCGTCGCAAGAGCTGGTGGCCGCGCTGGCCACGTTGACGCCCGGCAACCACCCGCTGCACGTGGTGGTGACGCAGGAGCCGCAGCTGCTCCTCCTCTGGCCCGACACGACGCGGACGCTGACCGTGCCGCCTCTGAGCTCGAAGGAAGCGACCGAGCTCGCCACGCTGCTCCTCGACCGGGCGCGCATCGCGGGGGATGCGGGGCGCGTGGCGGCGGCCTCGGGTGGCAGCCCCATGACGGTCATCGAGCTCGTGCGGCTCTTGGCCATCGACGCGGCGGTGCGCTTCCCACGCAGTCTCACCGAGGTGATCAACCAGCGCATCGGGCGGCTTCCGGCTATCGCGCGCATGCAGCTCCACGCCATGGCAGTGCTGGGACGCCCCTCGACCCCCAAGACCATCTCCACGCTGGTGAGCGAGGTGCAGGCCGAGCAAGGGGCCCTGGCCTTCCTCGCCGAGCAGGGCTTTCTCACGCTCGAGCGGTCCGGCTGGCGGCCCTCTCACCGGCTGCACCGGGAGATGGCCTACGCCTCGTTGCCGGCCGCGGTGCGCGAGGAGCTTCACCGCCAGGCGGCCGAACTCGCGCTCGACGAAGGGGCGGCTGCCGCCTTCGTGGGCTACCACCTCTACGAGGCCGGCGACGGACAGGCGGCGATCCCCTACCTGCTCGAGGCGGGGTGGCAGGCGGTGGAGGCGCTGGACGACGCGATGGCCGCGCAGCACTTCCAGCGGGTGCTGCGCGTGCTTCCCTCGCCGCCGGAGACCTTCCGCGGCAGCCGCGAGCCGTGGCTCTCGGCGACCCTGGGCGTCGCCACCGCGCTGGCCGATGGCGGAGACCTGCAGTCCGCCGTGGGGCTGCTCCGGGCCGCGGCGCAGCGCGCGGCGCGCGTGGGGTGGCGCGCCGAGCAGGAGCGGTGCGAGCGCCAGCGCCAGCGCCTGAGGGCCCGGGAGGACGCGGCGGGCAGCAGGCCGAGCTGATATTCTAGGACTATGATTCTAAAACGATGGATCGTTTTGGTGGCGGGGCTGGCGGCGTGTGGCGCAGAGCCTGTGGAGGAGCAGGTCGCTCCCGTGCACTGCAACCCGCTCACGCTCGACCACTGTTTCCTCCCCTGGCCCTCGAGTTTTCACCTGCGACGGGATTCGGCCACGCGGACCGGATACCGCCTGAGCTACGCGCCGGAGCTCCTGCCGCGGAGCAAGGGTGGCGCCTCCGTCGATACCAGCCGCTACGCCCTCTTCGACGGCTTCAGCGTGGGGTCGCAGGTCACCGTCTACTTCCGGTCGGGGGTGAGTCGGACCGGTCTGCCGCGGCAGCAGGACGCGGCGCGTTCCACGACCGCCGAGAGCCCGATCTGGCTCCTCGAGTACGACACCGGGCGCCGGGTGCCGCTCTTCGCCGAGACGGACGCGAACGCGGAGCGACCCTACGTGCCGGCGCTAATCGTCCGGCCGCTCGAGGTCCTGCGCCACGGCGCGCGCTACGTGGTCGCCCTGAAGGAGGGGCTCCGCGATGCGGCGGGAGAGGCGCTCCGGGCGCCCGAGCCCTTCCGTCGCCTGCGCGACGGCGAGGGGACCCGCAACCCCACCCTGCGCGCGGAAGGGGAACGGCTCGCGGAGGTCTTCGCCTTTCTCGAGCGGCAGGGCGTGGCGCGAGAGCGGCTGGTGCTGGCGTGGGACTTTCACACCGCGAGCGAGGAGGCGGTGACCGGGCCGCTGAAGCAGATGGTTGCCGACGGACTGGCGCGTGTTCCCACCGGGGGGCCGCACTACACGGTGACGCGCACGGTGGAGCACGAGGCGAGCGCGGAGCCGCACCTCCTGCGGGAGGTGCACGGGGAGTTCGAGGTCCCGTCGTACCTGGCGAGCGACGACCCCGAAGCCTGGCTGAAGCTGGATGCGAAGGGGTGGCCGAGCTACCGCGGAGCGCAGCGCTTCGGCTTTCGCCTTCACCTCCCCCGCTGTGCGGAGCGCGCGACGCGACCTCTGCCGGTGCTGCTCTTTGGCCACGGGCTCTTCACCTCGCCGGACCTCGAGATGTCGGCGCCCTACCACAAGAAGCTCATCGACCGCCTCTGCATGGTCGCGATCAGCACGCCGTGGGTGGGGCTCTCGGAGCCTGACCTCGGGCGGATCGCCCAGCGGGTGGTGACGGACTACTCGCGGCTGCCGCAGGTCACCGACCGCCTCTACCAAGCGCAGCTCAACCTGCACGTGCTGGGGCGGCTCGTGCAGGGAGAGTTCCTGAAGGACGCGGCGCTGGCGCTCCAGGGCTCGCCCACGACGGACGGTGCGGAGCGGTACTACTTCGGCGTGTCGAACGGGGGGATCCAAGGGGTCGTGGTTGCCGCGCTGAGCACCGAGGTGGAGCGCTTCGTCTTCAACGCGTCGGCCGGGTGGTGGTCGCTCATGCTCCAGCGCAGCTCGGATTTCGAGGCCTTCACGGTCTTGATGAAGCTGGTCTACCCGGACCCCCTCGATCGGCTGGTGCTCCTGCACCTCGGGCAGTCGCTCTGGGACGGGACCGACCCGATCAACTACGCGCGTCGGGTGATCTCCGCGCCGCTCTCCGGGCGAAAGGCGAAGCGCATCCTGCTGCAGGAGGCCAAGGACGACGATCAGGTGCCGAATCTGGCCACGCGCGCGCTGGTGCGGGCCCTCGGGTTGCCGCTGCTCGAGCCCAGCGTAGAGCCGGTCTTCGGCGTGACGAGCAAGCCGGGGCCGCTCGACGCCGCTTACGTGCAGTGGAATACCCGGCCGCCAACCGTGCCGCCCGAGGAGAATCTTCCGGCGCCGCGCCCGGAGGATAGCCAGTCGGGACACCGGGTCCTCCGGCAGCTCGATAGCTGTCACCGGCAGCTCGAACGGTTTCTCCGCCCCGGCGGGGTGGTGGAGGCGGCGTGCGGCGCGAGCCCCTGCGGCAAGGAATAGGGCAGCTCGTCGAGGTTGGTGGGTCAGGGCGGCGGGGTCAGTGAGATCAGTGAGTCACCGCGGTCGAGGGCTTCTCCTCGGGAGGGGCGTGTTCCTCGCAGCTCCCCGGGTGGGCCCGGTCAGCGACACCCCTGGGCGCGGCCGGTGGTCTTCTGCACGCACGCGTTCTGGCCGGACGGCTTGCACTCCGCAAAGACGGCAAGCCCGCCGCAGCCCGGCACCAGGCCGACCCACCCGTCACCGAGGCACACGCTTCCGCTGCGCTTGCAGAGGGCGAGGCTCGGATACTGCATCGTTTCGACGCTGTCGCAGTTGTAGTCGAAGTCATTGGTTCCCTTCGTCGGTGCCTGAAAGAAGTGCGCCTGGGTGGGGAAGGCGCTGGCGTCCTGGTCGTCGCAATCGGTGTTGTTCGTGACGTAGTACGGTCCCGGCTGCGAGCAGGTGTCGTACTGGGTCTTCGGGTCGCCGAAGCCGTCCTGATCCGCGTCGAAGAAGTAGCTGGTGGGGACGCAGCCCTGACACGCGCCGTTCACGCACCCGTCGGGACAGAGCTTCCCCACCGGGAGGCCGTCGTTGCACGACATGAGCTCGCTGTCCTTGCAGTAAGCGGGCGCCGCGGGGTCACACTGGTTGCAGCGCTTCGCCGGGGCGTTGCAGAGGTAGTTGCCGCACGAGACCGTCCGGGTGCCATCTCCCGTGCCGTTGCAGAAGAGCGTGGTCTTCACGCCCTGGCAGCCCAGAAACGCGTTCGGGGTGCAGCGCGGGGCATCCCAGCTGATCCTTGCGTCCGCGGGGCGCCCACGGTCGCGCGAGGAGGGTCGTCCGTCGACGAGGCCGGGTCGCGCATCCGGCTGGCGGCCGGGGCCGTCCTGGCGGGCGGTCGAGGCGTCGGCCGGCTCGGCGCTGCCGTCCGTCGCGGTGGAGCCGGGCTGAAAGCTCGGGTTCGGGGCCGTGCACCCGCACGCGAGGAGGACGGGTGCGACGAGGGACCAGCGCGGGGGCGTCCGGCCAGTGGGCTTCACGACTCGAAGTCTAGCACAGGGCGACGGGGTCGCACGGGGGGGTTCGCGTCTCGTCCCGGGCTCTCGTCCACCCGGCTCGAAGGGTCAGGCGGGTCGGACCCGCAGGGTGCCGCGGCGGGGGTTCACCTTCTCGACGAGCACGCGCAGCTCGGTTCCGACGGGCAAGGCGCCCGGGCCGGTCAGCAGCCCCTGCGCCCCGCACGAGAGAAGCTCCACGCGCGCCCCTCCGCCGGCCTCGCCCACCACGCGTGCGGGCTGCGGCTCGTCCCGCCGGGCGCGCGCCACGACCTCGAGCGCCCATCGCTGGGTCACCGCCGATTCGACGCGCTTCATCTCGAGCTCGGTGGCCTCCACGGTGGCGAGGACCTCGAGCAGCGCCTTCGCGTCGTAGGGGGGCGCCTCGCCGGCGACGAGCGCGCAGAGCTGTCGCTGCTGCACGAGGTCCCCGTAGCGCCGGAGCGGCGACGAGACCTGGCTGTAGGCTGCGACCCCGAGGCCCCAGTGCGGAGCCGGGTTCAGCGAGAGGCTGGCCGGTCGGAGAAACCCTTTCAGGCGGGCGAGCGCGGCGGGATCTTGCGGGTCCACCGCGGGGGCGCCCTCGAGCGGCGGGGGCTGGACGCGGTGGATGAGCGGCACACCGGCCTCCTGCGCGCGCTTCGCCGCGAGGTGATTGGCGAGGATCATGTACTCGGCCACCAGGGCGCGGCTCGGCGAGTCCGGCTCGATGGGGCGGACGTCGATGGCCGAGCCGTCGGGCGAGACCTTGAGCTTCCATTCGTTGCGGCGCAGGAGCAGGGCGCCCGCTGCCCGCCGGCGCGCTTGCAGGAGCAGGGCCGCGCGGTGGAGCAGTGCGAGCTCCGCGCCAGTGGCGTCGGTCTGAGGGCCTGCGAGGAGGGCGTCGGCCGCGTCGTAGTCGAGGCGCGCGCCCACTCGGATCGCGACGCGGCTCAGCTCGACACGCTGGACCTCTCCCGTGGGGTCGATCCACGCGGTGGTGCGCAGGGCCCCGCGGGGCGTATCCACCTCGAGGCTGCCGAGGTTGCAGCCGAGGCGCGGCGGAAGCATGTAGAAGGTCCCCGTGGGGAGGTAGACCGAGGTGGCGCGCCGGCGGGCCTCCACGTCGGTGGGATCTCCCGGCGCCACCAGCCGCGCGGCGTCGGCGATGTCGATCGTCACCCGCACCAGGTCCCCTTCGGCGGTGGCCGAGAGGGCGTCGTCCACCTCCCGCGTGTCGGGGTCGTCGATCGAGAAGGCCGCGCGCACGACGGGCTCGACGAGCGGTAGCGGGACGAGCGCCTCGACGTAGGCCAGGGCGCTCGGCGCGGGCTCGGGGCGCAGGTTCGCCTGCAGGACCTCGAGGTCGGCCGCCTGCCCGAGGTGGCCGCTCGCGAGCAGGAGCTCGAAGGCGTAGGCGCTGGGTTCCCCCGACAGCTGGCTCAGGGCCTGCTGGAGCGGTCGGTCGGTCGCGCCCCGGAGAAAGGCCTCGAGCCGCTCGCAGAGGGCCGCGTCCACGCGTTTCCCGCGAAGCGCCCGCGTCAGCTCGGCGAGCTCTTGCGCCGTGCGCCGTTCGAGCTCGCGCTGGGCCTCGAGGCTCTCCACCTCGGCCGCGCTGCGAGCCTCGAACCCGCGTCCCTTGCGGCGGAAGTGAAGTCGCTCCGCCGCGAGCGCGCGATAGACAGCCGAGCTGTGCGCCGGGTCGTCCACGTCGAAGTAGAGCCGCGCCAGCGCCTCCGGCTCGTGGGCTTCTCCCGCGCGCTCCTCCTGCACCGCGTCCCACAGGAGCCGCACGTCGACCTCGGCGGCGAGCGCCTCGAGCTGAGCGACGAGCTTGGTGATGGAGTCCCCGGCGTGGCGAAAGAGGACCTTGTCGGGGGCGAGGCGTGTCTGCCGCCCGCGTTCGTCGGTGAGACTGAGCCGCTTGGGCTCGCTCGCGGTCACGAGGCCGAGTGCGAGGCCCTCTTCTTCGAGGTATTCGACGAGGATTCCCACCCGGGCCTACCTGCGCCGGCTGAAGCCGAAATGGGACCAGAACTGCCACCACGGAGTCTGAGGTCGCCGGGCGGACGGAGGCACGAAGCGGCCGCGGGCCCGCAGCTCCTCGTCGAGTTCCTCCTGAAAGCGCCCGCCGTGGTAGGTCACCGTGAGATTCACGCGCGCACCGCCGCTGGCGCGGCTGGCCCGCGCCGCGAACCCGTCCTCGAGCTCGAGCAGCCGGCTCATGGCTGCCGTCGTGGGTCGGCCTTCCACGTAGCGGTGCTCGAAGATCACGATGCCGAACCCCTGCCCGAGCTCCTGGGGCACGACGGGGGGCTCGTCCGGGCGCCCCGCGAAGGAGTGCAGCTCCACCTCACTCCGGCTGAAGGAACCGCTCCCTTCGTCGCGCGAGAGCCGCACTCCCCGGCCGAGCGGAAGGCGCGCCGGTGCGGGGAGCGCGAAAGGCTGCACTCCCAGGGTCACGAGCGGGGGGGGGAGCCCGAGCTCCGAGAGCCGGCGGAAGGCGAGCGCCTCCACGTCGTCGTAGCGGGGCATCTCTCCTTCGTGCTCGGGGGCGGACCCCCACGGCAGGTCGGGGTGCTGCGCGCTCTCGCGGGGGCCCGACGCGTCGCAGACGGCCAGGCGCAGCCGGTAGCTGTTGCCGAGCAGCTCGGAGCTGACGGCGGTGGTTCCGAGGTCGCGGGCCAGCTCTTCCGCGACCCACGGAAGGTCGCTCACCCAGGCGCGCAGGCCGCAGATCGCGATCCAGCCGCCCGTGCTCGGGGAGAGCGTCACGGGGGGGGGTTCGCCCAGGATCCCTTCGGGGTCGGCGCGGCGCTCGCTCCCCGAGAGGATGCGGTCCACGGCGTCCACGAGGGGAGCGGTCTCGAAGGCCTTCACGTAGACGTTCGTGGCCATCCACGCCATGGGTCCGTATACCACAAGGCTCCCGGCTTCGCCCCGTCCGCGTTGGTGGTGTAAGGTGCCGGGATGGTGCGCGTTGTCTAGGTGACGGGTGACTCGATCCGAGGGTGCAGAGGCCAGCGGGGCGCCCGGCGCGGGGACGGAGGTCGCGTCGCTCGAGGAGGCGCTCGTGCGGCGGGCGCAGCGCGGGGACCCCGAGGCCTTGCGCACGCTGCTCGGGCAGCAGGCCGAGGCGCTCTTCGCGCGCGTGATTCTGCCGCGGGTGGGCGATCGGGCGACCGCGGAGGACCTGCTGAAGGCGACCATGGTCACAGCCATCGAGAAGCTGTCTACGTTCGTCTGGCAAGGGCGGAGCATCTATTTCTGGATGCGGCAGATCGCGGTGCACAAAGTCGTGGACCATCACCGGGCCACGCAGCGGCGGCGGCGGCTCGCGGATCGCGTGGCGGCCGAGCCGGAGCCCGCGACGATGAGCGCGGGGCCGTCGGGGCCGGAGGACGCGCTGCTGGTGGAGGAGGAGCGCCGCCTGAACGCGACGCGCGTCGCGGAGGCGCTGGCGGGGTTGAATCCGCGCTACCGGCGGGCGATCGAGCTGCGCCTGCTCGAGGAGAGGCCTCGAGAGGAGTGTGCCAAGCTGCTGGAGGTCACGCTCGGGACCTTCGACGTGGTGCTCTTTCGCGCCGTGCAGGCCTTCCGCAAGGGATTTGGTGAGCCATGAGTGGTCGGGACGGATCGTGGCCGGAGGACGAGGCGCCGCCCACCGAGGAAGAACTCGAGCAAGCCCGGGCCTTCGGGCAGAGCCTCGACGGGAGCGAGGCGCCGCGCCCCGAGCAGCGCGACCTGCGGGCCGCGGCGGAGATGCTGCGGGCCTCGGTGCGAGAGGAGCGGCTCCCGAAGGAGCGCAAGGTGGCGCTCGTGGAGCAGGCCGTGGCCGAGCGGCGCGCGGCGACCCCGGCGCGGCGGCGTTTCGGGCTGAAGCTCGGGGGAGGGATCGCCCTCGCCGCGACCCTGCTCGTGGCGCTGAACGTGGGCCTGATGATGTCCAAGCGTGCCGAGGCGCCGATGCCGGCGGCCACCGCGCCGCTGCGCGAGGCCCCGGTACGCGCGCCGAGCTCGCTGTCGCGTCCGTCGGATGCGCTCCTCGGGCAGCCGATCCGGGATCGGGCCGGCGCGGCGCGACGCATCGACCTCGTGTTCGCGGATCGGCTGAGTCACCTGCGGGCCCGGTTGCTCGCGGGGGAGGAGAGGGAATGAGACGCTTCACGGCTGTCCTGGGCCTGCTCCTCGGAGGCGCCGCGCTGCTCGCGTGCTCGCAGCAGGCGGAGCGCGCGGCCGGGAACTGCTGTCCGTGCGAGGCTTCCGCGGGCGCGTCCGGTAGCGCGAAGGCGCGTGCGGCCGACCGGGCTCTCGTGAGCTGGCTCGCCACGGCGCGCGCGTACCACCACCAAGCGGACCTGCACCTGCAACAAGGCGAGTCCGAGCGTGCGCTCGCCGCCGTGCGCGAGATCCTCAAGCTCCCGGCCGAGAAGGGCTGGCTCGAGGCCGAGGAGGTGCGTCTCGACGCCGTGGCCCGGCTCGGGAAGCTCCTGGCCGGCGCGGACAAGGTCCCCGAGGCGTTGCAGGTAGTGGAGAAGGAGCTCGCCGAGGCGCACCGACCGTCGTTCTACCTCGCCAACCTGCACGCCGTGCGCGGCGAGCTCCTGGAGCTCGAGGTGAAGCGGCGCGAGGCGCGGGGCGCGAAGGAGGCGGCGCGAGAGGCGGCACGGGAGGCGATCCAGGCCTTCGAGCGCTCGATCGCCCTGAACAAGGAGCTCCAGGCGCAGCTTCGCGAGCGGAAGGCACCATGACCAGCGGGTTGCGGGGGTGCGTGGCAGCGGAGCGAACGGCGCGGGGCGGCGTCCGGACGGCCGGGTCGCGGCTGGCCGGGGTGGGAGTCGCGCTGGCGCTCGCGGCGGCCGGCTGCGCGATGGGAAGCCGAAGCATGCCCGGAGCGGCGAAGAGCGTCGCCGACCCCGGCTCCGAGCTCGCCGCCCTCGAGGGGGAGATCGCGCGGGCGCGTCACGCGCTCGGTCTGCCGCCGCGCCCGCGCCGAGAGGTCGTGGGGGGCCGGGAGGGCGCCCAAGATGGAGCCACCAGCCTGAAGGCGGAGCCCCCCGCGCGGGAGCCAGGGCCCTCCGCGTCCGTCGAGGCAGCCGAGAGCGGGGAGGGCGCGGCCGGCCAGAAAGCTCCGGAGCCCTGCCGCCACACGCGGGCGATCTGCCACGCCGCGCGCCGCATCTGCGGCCTCGCGGACTACCTCGGCGAGGCGGACGCGCGTGGGCGCTGCCGTCGCGCGCAAGAGGATTGCACCGAGGCGCAACGTCACACGCGGTGCGCGGTCCGGTAGCCGTCCTAGTCCGCGCCGAGCTCCTTGAGCACCTCTTCGTCGTTCTCGTCGGGCTGGTCCTGGTCCTCGGAGCTGAGCGGCTGCCCCGCCGCGAGCTTGGCCTCGCGCCGCTTGCGCCGGCGGTCGGCCGCGTAGCGATAGATCTCTTCGGTCAGTCCTAGGGCGAGGTAGGCCGAGATCAGAAAGACGAAGACGAACGAGGCGCGGAGTTTGGTCGTGATGACGATCGATCCGGTGATGAGAAAGAAGATCACCCCGAGCGTCTTCTTCGTCAGGCGCAGGTGCTTGAAGGTGCGGAAGCGCACGCGGCTGACCATCAGATAGGAGAGGATGACCACCAGGGTGGCGATGGCCCCCTGGCTGTAGAGCACGTACTTGCCCCCCACGCGGTGGTGCACGACCACCAGCGAGACGATGACCGCGGTGGCCGTGGGGACCGAGAGGCCGATGAAGAACTCGTCGGGGCCCGCGACCTGTCCGCTCGCCTTCTCCGTCTTGCGCAGGGTCAGGACGTTGAAGCGTGCCAGGCGGAAGGCGGCCCCGGCGACGAAGAGGAAGGCCACGGAGAGCCCCCAGAGGCCGAAGCTCGTCAGCCCCCACTTGTAGACCAGGAGCGCCGGCGCGGCGCCGAAGGTGATCACGTCGGCCAGCGAGTCGAGCTCGACCCCCAGCACGGACTGCGTCTTGGTCAGCCGGGCCACGCGGCCGTCGAAGAGATCGAAGAAGAAGCCGAAGCAGATGGCCAGCGCCGCCTCGTAGAGGTGTTGCTCGTCCGGACCGCCCGAGCAGAGCGCGATCGCCAGAAATCCGCAGAAGACGTTGGCGAAGGTGAAGAGGTTCGGCAGGATGAAGAGGGTCTTTCGGAAGTTCATCCTGCCAATCCCCGCGCGCGGAACCCGTCGGGACTATACCTTATAGCCGTGCCTCGTCGCGAGTCGAGGCGTGCGCGTCGAGCAAGACCCGGACCATGGACAGCCCGTGCGGCGGGAGCGTGGCGCCGGCGCGGGTCCGGTCCCCGCTCGCGAAGAGCTCCTCGATGCGCGCGACGGGCATGCGCCCCGCGCCGATGTCGACCAGCGTGCCGGCCACGATGCGCACCATGTTCTTGAGAAAGGCCGTCCCCTCCACGTCGAGGTGGAGCAGCGGCCCTTCGTCGTTCACCGTGCAGCGGAAGAGCGTCCGCACGGTGGTCGGGCGGTCGCAGTCGGCCGCGCGAAAGGCGGCGAAGTCGTGCGTGCCGACCAGGAGCCGGCCGGCCTGGGCCATCGCCACGAGGTCGAGCGGACGAAAGAGGTGGTGCGACCGCCGGTGGTGCAGCATCGAGAGCTCGCGCGCGCGCCAGATCGTGTAGCGGTAGTGCTTGCCCTGGTTGTGGTGGCGCGGGTTGAAGTCGAGGCCCACCTCGCGTACGTCGCGGATCGAGATGTCCTTCGGCAATAGCGCGTTCAGGCCGCGGCGCAGGCCCTCGCACGAGATGCGGGAGCGGGTGCGCACGCACGCCAGCTGGCCCTCCGCGTGAACCCCCGCGTCAGTGCGACCCGCCACGCGGAGCCGCGCGAAGCTGCGCGTGAGCTCGGCCAGGCGCGCCTCGATAGCGCCCTGCACCGTCGGCCGATTCGGCTGGTACTGCCAGCCGGCGTAGTCGGTCCCGTCGTAGGCCACAACGAGGAGCAGGTTGCGTTCGGGAGGGTCCGGGGGAGCGAGAGGCTCTTGGGGCTCGGGGATCATCGTGGCGCGGGGCGCGCGAGGGCGCGACCGTCGAAGACTACGGCGCCTAGAATTCGAACGCCAGGCCTGCCTGCCAGGTCGTGGCCCCCACGCGCAGCGCGTGCTTCGCGCCGAGGCCGTCCGAGGCGATGTGCTGAAACTCGAAGAAGAGGTACGTGTGGTTGATGCCGAGCTCGTTGTCCAGGTTCTTGGCGGCGCTGGGCTCGAAGATGTCGAGGAGCAAGGCGCCGCCGAGGTTCACCTGCCAGCCGAAGGTGCCGCCGGCGGCCTTGTGTCCCTCGAAGCTGGCCACGCCGCCGTCTCCCTTGAAGATCCACCAGCGCGTGTAGTTCAGGCCGAACTTGGCGAAGGGGACGAGCGGGACCTTGAAGCGCTTGGCCAGCACGTCGAAGCGGTAGACCGCGAGGAGCGAGATCGGAAAGAGGGTGATGCCCGTCTCGCCGGCCGAGGCCGCCGTGCCGCCGCCCGAGCCCGTGTCCTGCAGCGCCTGCGCCGACTTGCCGTAGTAGCCGAGCTGGAGCCCCGCGCCGATGCTCCCGAAGCCGCCCCAGAACTGGTAGTCGAGCTCGCCGCGGATCATGAGCCCCGTGCCGTCCCCGAAGATGTCCTTGAAGGGGGTGGCGCTGCCGCCGAACTCGCTGTCGATGTTCGGGGCGTAGGGGCCGAGCTTGAACTCCACGGCGAAGTGCTGCGGGCTGGCGTAGCTCGGTTCGCCGTTCTTCTCGGCGGCGTGGACCGGAGCGGTCCGAGACCCGACCAGCCCCACGGCGAGGGCGCAAAGCGCGATCCTCGAGATCATGGCGCGTCCTTCTTCGCGGCGCCGGCGCGGCGTCGCCGGGTGGTGCGTCGTGCCAGCCAGACGCCGCCGAGGACGAGGCTCGCGAGGAGCAGCGAAGCCACCGAGACGACGGTCTGTCGGGCCCCGCCGCGTCCTTCGCTCACCGCGCACCCCTCGGCCTGACCGCCCTTTCGTTTGTAGCGCTCCCAGAGGTCCTCCTCGAGGTGCGGCGTGGCTTCACCGAGCTCGGCCGGGAGGCTCGGGTTGCCCCGCTGGTCGATCGACACCACGTAGAAGCGGTAGGCCAGGCCGTTCTCGAGGCCGGCGATGTCGTAGCTGCCGGCCGACTGGAAGCCCGCGGAGCAGATATAGCGGGGGTCCAGCTCGGCGATCCCGGTGGGGAGCGAGCTGCTCGCGTCCGGCGAGAGCGCTGCCTGGTCGGGGGTCCCCGCGTCTCGGGGGCCGGCCTCGGTGGCTCCCGCCTCCTTCGTGCCGGCCTCCGCGACGCCGCCATCGCGGGGCGCCGCGTCGGCTGCGCGGCTGTCGGCCCTCGGGCTGCCGCCGTCGCTCGTCGTGGCGCTCCCTCGGCACTGCTTGAGCAACGCCCGGGTCTTGTACTCCGCCCCCGGAGGGCTCGCGAGCACCGGCTGGCCGTCCTTCACGCGCTCGCAGAGGAGCTGGTACTTCACGTTCTTCTCGGCGGAGGTGGTCGGCTGCTCGAAGCTCACCTTGACCAGACTCTCCCCCGCCTCGGGCGCTCGGGTCGTCCCGTCGCTGTTCTTCGCGGCCGAAGGGGCCACGGGGCGCTTGGTGTCCACGGAGTAGGTCAGCTTGCTCGCGTTCTCGGTCCACTTCTCGTCGTCGACGTCGGTGAAGACCGAGATGGTGTAGTCCAGCTCCTCGCTGGCCTCGCACGAGCCGCCGCTCTTCGTCATGAGCTGCGCGGCCGAGGTGTCGATGAAGAGATCGGTGCGCTGCTCGTTGAGTTTGCCGGCGAAGAGCACGCGGCACTCGGGCTTGATCTTGTTGTCGGTGGTGGTCAGGCAGCTCTGACCGCTCACGATGCGCAGGCGCCCCTTGGCCGCCAGGTCGGGGGTGATGCGCACGATCACCTTGACCGGGTGGTCGCAGCGGCAGCGGGCCAGGTTGAAGTATTCGAGGAGCTTCGAGGTGGCGATGCGGCCGTCCGCGTCGTCGAGCTCGATGGCGCGGACCGCGAAGGCCCCATGGGCGGCCGACGGCGCAAGCAGGAGGGCGGCCCACGCGAGGAGAAACCCCACACGACGAGGAGAGCGGAACGTACGCGGCATCGGGGAGTTGTTCAGCAAGCGATGTGCCACCCTCGAGGGGGCGTGGAGTTGAGTTGTGGCGGGGCCTTGGCCGCACCGAGCGGAACCTAGCCTGGCCAAGCCGTGCCAATCTGTCAAGAATTGCCGCGAGCGGGCCGCCAGAACGGCAGGTGGGCCCGTGCCGTGCGACGATCTACAGCGCCCCTGCTGCGGCGAGGTGCTCGGCGATCTGGACCGCGTTGAGCGCGGCGCCCTTGCGCAGGTTGTCGGAGACGACCCAGAGGTTCAGCCCGTGCTCGACCGACGGGTCACGCCGGACGCGCCCCACGTACACCGGGTCGGTGCCGGCGGCGAGCCGCGCCAGGGGATACTTTCGGGCCGCAGGGTCGTCGATCAGCGTGACCCCCGGGGCCTCGGCGAGGAGCGCCCGGGCCTCGGCCGCCGAGAGCGGTCGCTCGAGTTCGACGTTGACCGACTCGCTGTGCCCGATGAGCACCGGCACGCGCACGGTGGTCGCGCTCACGCGCAGGTTCGGCAGGCCGAAGATCTTCTGCGTCTCCTTGACCATCTTCTGCTCCTCGACGCTGTCTCCGTCGGGGAGGAAGTCGCCGATCTGCGGAATGCATTCCATCAGGATCGGGTGGGGGAAGACCTTCGGCGCAGGTTGCGTCGCGCCGCTGGCCCACGCGGTCATCTGCTGCTGGAGCTCTTCCATCGCCTTCTGGCCCGCGCCGGCCACCGCCTGATAGGTAGAGACGACGATGCGCCGGAGCCCGGCCGCCTTGCGGAGGGGGTCGAGCGCCACGACCATCTGGATGGTGGAGCAATTGGGGTTGGCGATGATCCCCCGCGGGCAGGCGAGGGCCTCGTCGCCGTTCACCTCGGGGACCACGAGCGGCACGTCAGGGTCCATGCGGAAGGCGCTCGTGTTGTCCACCACCTTCGCGCCGGCCTGGGCGGCGAGGGGAGCGAACTCACGGCTCACCGACGCGCCCGGTGAGAAGAGGGCGACCTGCACGCCGCGGAAGCTGTCCCGGCCGAGCACTTCGACGGGGAGCTCGCGGTCCCCGAAGCGGACGCTCTTGCCGGCCGAGCGGGCGGAGGCCAGCGCGACGATCTCTCGCACCGGGAAGCGGCGCTGCCAGAGCACCTCCAGCATCTCGTGGCCCACGGCTCCCGTGGCTCCGACGACGGCGACGCGATAGCTCATCGATCCCTCCTTGCGCTCCGTGGACCCGCCGCGGGGGCGCTCGCAGCCTCGCGCAGGGCGAGCTCGAGCTGTCCGACGAGCCGGCTCAGCGTCTCGAGCTCGGCGCGCGCACCCTGCACCGGCGAGAAGCGGGCCCGATAGTAGCAGTCCGTCACGTCCCCCACCAGCGGCGCCGCCGGGAAGCGCTGTTCGGCGAGCGCGCGTGCGAACTCTCGCGGGGTGACGCTCTCCGGGCGCGTGCGGCCCGCCCGCGTGAGGAGCGCCGTGGCCCGGCGATAGAGCTGCGCCGCGGGGTGGGGTCTGCCGCGGGCCTCGCCGCGCACGGGGTCGGAGCCGCGCCGCCTGCGCCGCCGCCACGCCACGACGACAAGGAGGCAGGCCAGTGCCGCGCCTCCGGCACCAAGGAGGAGCCTGCGGTGGCGCGCAAACCACGAGCTCCCCTCGCGCTTCGCTCCGCGGCCGCTGACGAGGCGCTCGGCGCGGCGGAAGAGGGCCACCTGCTTGCCGAGGTCGTACTCGACCACGTAACGGAACCAGCGCAGGCGCAGCGTATCGAGGAGCTGGGTCACGCTGTTCAGGAAGCCGGCTGGGGCGGGGCGCGCCACGGCCCCCGTCGGCGTGGCGTCGAAGGCCACCCACCCCACGTTCGGAAAGAGCACCTCGGTCCAGGCGTGCGCGTCCCCCTCGCGCACGGCGAGGTACTTGCCGTAGCCGTTCCACTCCCCGCCGGCGAAGCCGTTCACGTTGCGCGCGTGGACCCCGCCCGCACGCAGGAGCACGGCAAAGGCCGAGGCGAAGTACTCGCAGTGTCCCTGGCGGGTCTCGAAGAGAAACTCGTCCACCGGCTCGCGTCCGGGCTGGTGCTGGAGCGCCAGGGTGTAGCGGTAGTTCGTCGTCAGGTAGCGCTGGACGGCGAGCACCTTGTCGTAGACCGTGCGATCGCTTGCCACGAGGCGGCGACCGAGGGCGCGAACCCGCTCGGGAAGCTCCGGGGGCAGGCGCAGAAACCGCGCGAGGCGGGGGCCCTCGAGCGCTTCTGCCGAGCGGAGGAGCGGCGCCGCGGGGCGCTTCGGCTGCGAGAAGACGACGTAGTGCACGCCGGCGGTGCGCACGCGGTCGGCGCGGAGCTCGCCATGCGGGCCGCGGCGCGGCAGGAAAGGGGGACGCAGCCCGCCGGGGGGACGCGGCACCTCGACCGCCACGGGGCGGTCGGCGCCGAAGAGCACCGTCGAGTCGAGCGGCTCGAGGTACACCTCCTGCCGGAGGAGCCGCTCGCGAACCAGGCGCGGGGGCGGCTCGGCGGGGAGGCCTGGAGCCGGGTTCACGAGGTAGAGCCCTTCCGTCGGCGCGATCGGCACGGTCGTGCCGGCGAGCCCCGCGCCGTGGCTCCAGGTCCCGTCGCGGTAGGCGTCGTAGACCGACCCGCGGAAATAGAGGAGCGGCGGCCGCTTCCCCTCCGGGAAGACGATCCGCATGACGACCTTCGGGTTGTCGCGCACCGTGCCGTGCTGCCCGAGGGCCACCTGCTCGCGAAAGCCGGCCATCATCACGCCGCCGCGCTTCTGGCCGAAGAAGAGGCCGAAGCCCACGCGCGGGAAGAAGGTGAAGAGGAGCACCGAGCCGAGGAGGATCACGAGCGAGATGAGGGAGGTGCCGGCGAGAAACCCCGGGCCGACGATTCGTCGCGAGGCGAAGATGCGCTCCACGTCCACGCGCTCGCTGCGTTCGTCCTCGCCGTGCTTGAGGAGGTAGTTCTCCTCCATCTCGCGCCGCAGGTGGAAGAGGATCAGCGCCCAGGTGGCGAAGACGACGTAGAGCACGAAGCAGACGGCGTACGAGAGGCTCGTGTTGAGCACCGTGCCTGCCACGAGGAGCAGGAGGCTCACCACGTAGAGCTGCTGGTAGTCCTTGCTCGTGCGTCGGTTGAAGAGCTTGTTCACCAGCACTGCGAGCAGAAAGTGCACCCCGGCCTCGATCAGCGGAGCGCCCGAGAGGACCTGCGCCCCTTGCACGAGCAGAAAGACGAGCGTGGCCACGTTCCAGGCCGCGGCGAGGCGTGCCGTGGGCCAGCGCGGGGGCTCGGCGAACCAGCTCAGGAGGAGGGCGAGCGGGGGGAGGAGGCGCGCGGCGGGGGAGAGCTCCGGGCTGAGGAGCACCGCCGCCAGGGCGCTGCCGACCGTGAGGTAGGCGCAGAGCTTGTGGAGCGAGGAGAAGCGCATCAGCGGGACCCTCCGGCCGCCGCGGAGGGGGGCGCGGCAGAGGGGCGCGCGGTCGAGGGGGGGCCGGGGCGCACGAGGATCGTCTCGCCGGAGAAGCGCGACGGAGGCGTGAGGGGGGCCTCGGCCGGGACGAAGGCGAGGAGCGCGAGCGCGCGCAGGAGGTGGTCGAGCTGCCCAGGCCCGGAGCCGAGGGGCACGCTCCCCGTGCGGGTGGCGAGCCCCACGGCGTAGCCTCGCTCGAGGTAGTGCGTGGCGAGCGAGGCGGCGCGCACCACGGCGCGCTCTTGCGCCTCGAGCTCCTCGGCGCCGAGCGCAGCTCGATCGACGCCGTTGTCGAGCAGGATCATCAGCCGCTGTCCGGTCGGTTCCTCGTGCTGGCGCACGAAGGGGCGACCGAGGCGGGCGCTCTTGCGCCAGTGAATCTCTCGCGGGTCGTCGCCGGTGCGGTACTCGCGCAGGGCGTGGAACTCGCCCCGGCGGGCCAGCCGCACGCCGAGCCTGTCGTCTCCCTCGCGGGCGCCGCGCTCCTCGGGCGAGAGCGGCTCCACGGCGGGGTAGACGACCAGCTCGAGCGGCGCGTGGTGCCTATAGCTCTTGAAGAAGAGCGCGAAGGGGAAGCGCGTGCCGAGTACGAGCTCGGTGAGCGTGTAGGCCCCTCGACGCGGGAAGGTGTGGCGGTACGAGGTCTCCTGCGAACGGCGGGCCGGGACCTTGAGGAAGTAGCACTTCTTGTCGAGGGGCCGGCCCTCGAGCAGGTCCTGGACCTCGACGGAGAAGGAGGGGAGGCGACGCTTCGTGTTCTCGAGCGTCACCGTGGCGAGGACCGGCCGTCCCGCGTAGACGCGCCTCGGGAACCTGCGCCGGGCGGAGAGCCCGAGGAGGCCGAGCTCGGAGAGGACGCCGCTCCCCACGATCAGCGAGAGCAGCATGCCGAGGACGAGGTAGAGGAGGTTGTTGCCGGTGTTGATCGCTGCGAAGCCGATGCCGAGGGTCAGCAGGACGAAGTACTTCCCCTCGCGGGTGAAGCGCAGCCGGGGGGCGCGGTAGCGGGGCTTCACGGCCTTTCCGTGGGCTCGGTGGGCGGGGCGATCACAGAGGGACGGGGAGGCGAGCCAGGAGCTCGGCGATCACCTGCTCGGCCTCGTCGCGCCCTTGCGCCAGCGCCTCCTGCTGCCCGGAGAGGATCACCCGGTGCGCGAGGACGCTCGGCGCGAGCTGCTTCACGTCGTCGGGGACGCAGTAGTCGCGTCCCTGCACGAGCGCGAAGGCCTGCGCCGCGCGATACCAGGCGATGGCCCCGCGGGTGCTCACCCCCAGCGCCAGGTGCGGAGAGCGCCGCGTCTCCGCCACCACCGTCATCACGTAGTCGAGGAGCGCCGGATCCACGCGCACCTGATCCACGACCTCCTGCATGGCGCGCACCTGGTCGAGCGTGACCACCGGCTCGAGGCTCGCCACCGCGTCGAGGCCACCCCCCTCCGCGATCAGCCGCCGCTCGTCGTCGTGGGCCGGGTAGCCCATGGTGACGCGCAGGAGGAACCGATCCATCTGCGACTCGGGGAGCGGATAGGTGCCGAAGTGCTCGACCGGGTTCTGCGTGGCGATGACGAGGAACGGCGACTCGAGCGGGTAGGTGTGATTATCCACTGTGACCTGCCCCTCGTTCAGGGCCTCCATCAACGAGCTCTGCGTGCGCGGCGTGGTGCGGTTGATCTCGTCGGCCAGCACGACGTGGGCGAAGATCGGCCCCGGCTTGAACTCGAACGCCCCCGATTCGGCGCGATAGACGTTCACCCCGAGGATGTCCGACGGGAGGAGGTCCGAGGTGAACTGGATGCGTCGGAAGGTCCCGCCGAGGCAGGCGGCCAGCGCCCGCGCCAGCGTGGTCTTGCCCACCCCGGGGACGTCCTCGATGAGCACGTGGCCGCGGGCGAAGAGCGCGGCGAGGAGCAGGCGCACCACCTCGCGCTTGCCGCGCACCGCGCGCTCCACCGCCTGCTCGATCCGCTGCACCACGGCGGGAGAGACCGCCGCGCTCTGCTTCGCCTGGGGAATCACGGATGGCGTCTCGTCGGGGCAGTATACCACGCGGCCCGCGCTCAGACCCTTACGGGCCGAAAGCGGCCCGACATGCGGCGGGCCTGAACCGGTACGCTGGCCATGAAGGTGGTCCCTTGCCCCGCGGCGCTGTAGACGGCGAGCGTTCCGCCGTGGAGCTCGATGAGCGCGCGCGCGAGCGGGAGCCCGAGGTTCAGGCCGCGCTGCCCGGGGCGGCGGCGGAAGCCCGAGAAGAGGTGCTCCTTCTCCTCCTCGGAGAGGCCCGGCCCGTCGTCGGCCACGACGAGCTGGAGCGTGAGGCGCTGTTCGGTGATGCGCGTCTCGCCCGCCGGCGGTGTGGCGCGCACGCGCACCTGGATCCGTCCGTTTTGCAGCGCCTGGGCGGCGTAGGTCACGAGGTAGGCCAGCGCCTCGGCCAGGCGCGGGCCGTCGACGAAGAGCACCGGCAGCCCGGCCTGGAGCTCCGAGGAGAGCTCGACTCCGGCGGGCACGCCGCGGGAATGCGCCTCCTTGAGCGCGGCCGAGAGGAGCTCCGCCGGCGGCATGTCCTCGCGGTGCAGCGCCAGCCGCCCCGCCTCGAGCTTCGCCGACTCCAGCACCTCGTTCACCAGGTGCAGTAGCTCGGTGCCGTTGCGGTGGATGGTCTCGATCGCCTGGTGCTGCGCGGGGGGGAGCTCCCCCTCCATCCCCTGCAGCAGGAGCTCCGCGAAGCCGAGGATCGAGTTCAGGGGACTGCGCAGATCGTGACTCATGTTGGCGAGAAACTGCGTGCGAAGCTGGTCCGCCTCGAGTGTGCGCTCCACCGCGACGAAGTGCGCCACGTGGATCGAGGTGATGCGCGAGAGGAGGGCGTTCACCGCGCTGGTCAGCTCGCGCAGGTCGCTGAACTGCGGCGCCCCGGCGACGAGCGGCGAGAGCCCCTTCGGCGTCGGCTCGGCGTCGGCCTGCGGTCCCTGCGCCAGGAGCGAGATGCGCTGGGTCACCGACCGGATGTCCTGACTCAGGCTTAGCCCGAGGTTGCGTCCGACGAAGACCGCCACGCCGAGGAGCAGCGTGGCCAGCACCACGAGCACCGAAAGCTCGCCGGCGGGCGCATGGGAGGGCTCGAGCGTCGTGAGCTGCAGAAAGGAGGCCCCGTGGCCGGGGACGAGCGGGGCGCTCGCGGCGGTGGGGCGGTCCCCGAGACGCACCTGACGGCCCGGGAGTCGCGCGGCCGCCAGGGCTTCCTTCCAGGAGTCCTCGGCGAGCCAGGAGGAGCCGTGGGCCAGCGTGTCGGCCAGGTGCTGCCCGTAGCGCTCGGCGCTCTGCTGCTCGAGGCTCAGGATCCGGCCGGCCCCGATCACCGCCGTCGGGACCGTCGAGGCCAGGCCGAGGGTCACGAGCGCGAAGGCCACCTTGCCGGTCACGGGGATGCGCGAGGCCTCGGGGACCTCCTCGTGCCGGAAGTGGGCCAGCAGCGGGCGCATCCAGCCGCGCGTCACGAGGTAGAAGAGCACTCCCGCCGCGAGGGTCAGCGTGGCGGTGCCGGTGGCGAGCCCCACTGCGGCTCCGGCCGGAAGGTCGAAGACCAGCACGTCGAGGGGGATCTTGCTCGCCGTGAGGAAGGTGGCGAGCCCCATGCCGACGAGGACGAAGTCCACGGGGAAGCGCAGCACCGTGCGGCGGACCGCGGCGCTCTCTGCGGCGGGGATCTCGAGCCCTTCCTCGTCGCGCACGCGGGAGAGAAAGCGCGCGACACCCCTTAGGTAGGTCATGACGTAGGCCGACAGGACCAGCACGAAGAAGGTGGCGTAGACCCCCCAGGTGAGCGTCTGCTGCTGGAGCTGCAGCGGGGAGAGGCCGAGCAGGCGCTGGCCCCCCGCGAGTTCGGTGACGCCGAGCACGGCGGTCCCGATGGTCACGCCCAGGATGAGCCGCAGGCGGAGCGACCCCATCGCGAAGTAGACGCGGGTCACGGCGCGCTGCCTCCCGGGGTGCTCCCTTCGGGGCGGCTCCCTCGCGGGTCGCTTCCGCCGCCTGGTCGGGACGACGCCGCCAGCGGGGGGCCGGCGACGCGCAGGAGCACCGTGAAGCGCGAGCCCCGGTCTATCTCGCTCTCGGCGGAAATCTGCCCACCATGGAGCTCCACGAGGCGGCGGCAGATCGCGAGCCCGAGGCCGGTCCCCTTGCGCTTCGACCGCAGCGTGCCCGCCTGACGGTACTCCTCGAAGACGCGCGGCAGGTCGGTGGCTCCGATCCCCGTGCCCGTGTCTTCCACCTCGAGGCGCACGAGGTCCGGGCCCTCGCGCCGGGCGCGCAGTGTGACCGACCCCTCGGTGGTGAACTTGATGGCGTTGCTCACCAGATTGAGCAGGACCTGCTGGATGCGGCGCGGATCGGCCACCACCTCGGGCAGCTCCTCGGCGAGGTCGAGCTCGAGCTGCACCTTCGGGGGGCCCTCCTTCGCGGCGGCGCGCAGCACCGATCGCTGGCCCTCCGCGATGTCGCGGCAGAGGCGGGCCAGGTCCACCTTCTCGGTCTTGAGGGTGAGCTTTCCGGACTCGATCACCGACAGGTCCAGGACGTCGGTCATCAGCGCGAGGAGCTGCTGTCCCCCCTTCGAGATCGAGCGGATGTCCTCACGCTGGGCGGTCGACAGAGGACCTTCGATCCCCTCGAGAAGAAGCTGCGCGTGACCGCAGAGCGAGTTGAGCGGGGTGCGGAGCTCGTGGCTCACGTCGGAAAGGAACTGGTTCTTCATGCGCTCGGCCTCGGCCGTCTTGCGGACCGAGTCGCGGTAGGCCTCGAGCTCCGCGCCGAGGCGGGTCCGCAGCTTGCCGACGGCGGCCACGAGCTCGCCGACCTCGTCCAGCGAGGTCACCGCGAGCGGGCGTCCCAGGTCGGGCTGGTCCTCGCGGGCCATGGCGTAGAGCTGCTGCGTGACGGTGCGGAAGTCGCGCGAGGCGTCCTGTCCGACGGCGCGGCCGAGCATCCCGGCGAAGAGGAGGAATCCGAGCGCGAGGAGGACGAGCGCCGGACCGATGTCGGTGGCGGCGACCTCGGCGTCGGGAAGCGACGGGGCCTGCAGGGCGGCGATCCGGCGATTGCCCGGGGCTGGTTCGACGGCGCACCGCCACTGCTGCTCGGCCTGGCGGCAGCGCTCGCCGCGCTGCTCGAGGGGGATCCGCGGGTCGAGGCCCGAACGGCGCGACAGCACGCGGCCGTCCTCGTCGAGCAGGACCACCTGCCCCTGGCGCGCGGCGGGGAGCGTCTCGACGAAGCCGCGATGCTTGGCGTGCGGGAGCCGCTGGAGCTGGACCTGCACCGTGTGCAGCAGGGTGGAGAGGTGCCCGCGCGCCATCTGCTCCTCGTTCGAGAGCACGTGGTAGTAGCTGTGGACTCCGATCAAGGTCCACGAGACGCCGGCCAGGGCGAGCGCCGAGACGGTGAGGGCCGGCGTGATGGCCAGCACGGCGAGGCTCGACCTGCGGAAGAGCCCGCGCGAGGTGGACGGGGCGGGCTCCGGTGCGGCGCTGGACGGGCTGCCGTCGGCCTCGGCTCGCCGCGGTCGGCGGCTCGTCGCCAGCAGGCGGTTCATCTCCGCCACGAGCGGCACGCGGAGGATCGGGCGCAGCAGGGTGGTCACGCTCAGCACGAGCGCGGGTCCGGAGAGGAAGATCCCGAGCGGGCGGTGTCGGAGGAGCGCATCGCGCTCGATGAGCGCGCCGAGGAAGAGGGTCGTGGTGGCGGCGACTCCGAAAGCGAGCACGACCTGGCCCGGCAGGTTCCCGAGGTGCTCGGCGCGCACGCCGCGGCGGAGGCCCCGGTGGCCGGCGAGGAGCACCGCGGCGCCGGCCAGTCCGGCGGCCATGGGGGAGAGGACGCCCCAGAGGGGGACGCCGGTCCAGCTCGCCGCGGGGAGCGAGACCAGGAGCGGCAGGCAGAGGGTGAAGAGCAGGGCCGTGGCGGCGCTGGCCGAAAGGAGGCCGAGGAGCGAGAGGGTGAGGCACCGCCGGGACATGGCCGGCGATTATAGCGTGAACCTGAGGGCTTAATAGGCCGAAGGCCGGGCTCGCGGGCCCCGTGCACGTGCCGTAGATCGATCGGACGGGAGCCGCGTTTCTAGGGACATCCGCTCGTACGAACCGAAGGAGAGTCCCATGTCCACCCAGCGTAGACGTAACGTGACGGTCGGGTTGATGGCGCTCGCGGGGGTCATCGCCGTCGTGGCTCTGGCGCTGGCCGGCCGGAGCGACCGCGCCCTCGTGGCCCGGCTGGACCCGCGTCTTGTCGACCCTCACCCCGTGCATCCGCCGCGCGTGGCCACGGTGAAGCCGCCGGTGGTGCCCACGCGCCCGACGGTGGCGCCCGAGCCGCCGAGGCCCGTGGCCGAGGAGAAGTCCCCGCAGGTCGACCTGGTCTTCGCGGTGGACACGACGGGCAGCATGTCGGGGCTCCTCGCCGGGGCGAAGCGGAAGATCTGGTCCATCGCCAATCAGGTGCTCTCGGGGCAGCCGAAGCCGCACGTGCGCATCGGCCTCATCGGCTATCGGGACGTGGGGGACGCGTACGTGACGCGCCGCTACGCGCTCTCGGAGGAGGTGGACGACGTGTACAAGAACCTCCAGGGCTTCGAGGCTGCCGGGGGCGGGGACACCCCCGAGCACGTGAACCGCGCGCTGGCCGAGGCGATCCGCAACATGCAGTGGCGCGACGGCAAGGACGTCCTGCGGCTCATCTTCCTCGTCGGGGACGCGCCGCCGCACGAGGGGCGCGGAGGCCTCTACTCGAAGGAGCTGGCGCGCGAGGCGAGCCAGAAGGGGATCGTGATCAACGCCGTGCGGTGTGGCGAGATGGAAGAGACGGCCACCGCGTGGCGCGGTATCGCCCGGGTGGCGGGCGGCATGTACGCGAGCATCCAGCAGGACGGCGGCATGGTGGCGATGGCCACGCCGCACGACCGACGGCTGGCGGAGCTGAACCGCAAGCTCTCGGCCACGCTCCTTCCGTCGGGGAGCGGGGCGGAGAAGGACGCGGCCCGCGAGCGGGCCCGGTCGAATCTGTCGATGGACGAGGTGGCGCAGGCCGAGAGCGCGACCTATCGCGCCCGCCGCGGGGCGATCGACGGCGCCGACCTCTTGAGCAAGCTCGGGCGTGGCCGTGCCCTCGGGGGGATGGCGGCGCGAGAGCTCCCGCCGCAGGTGGCCGCGCTGCCCGCGCCGGCGCGGCAGGCCTACGTGGACCGCGTGGCGCGCGAGCGGAAGGAGGTCCAGGAGGAGATCGCGAAGCTGGCCAAGGCCCGCGACGGATACCTGAAGACCCGGCGGAAGAGCGTCCGCAGCGACGCCTTTGACGACAAGGTGGGCGAGGCGCTGAAGGCGCAAGGCCCGAAGGCCGGGATCGCCTACTAGCCGGGATCGCCTGCTAGCCAGCGCGCGCTAGCCACCCACCCAAAGTCGGAGAGCCTCCTCTCCGCCCCCCTACCGACGGCCTGCAACGATCTCCAGCGCTTCGCCGACGAAGGCAGCCGGCACGCCGCTTGCTCAAGGCTCCGACATCAACCAGCGACGGGTCTTCTGCTCGCATGCCGCCCAAGGTCTGGCGGCAGGCGAGCGGATCACCACCACGAGCCCGCGGCGCCACGCGCGCCAGGCGGGGAGTCAGGAGGCGTGTGATGAAAACCTCGAGCCGAATCGGACTCGGAGTGATCGCGGCGGCGATGCTGTTCGCAGGAGCGGCGCAGGCAAAGGGGGGGCTGTTTCTGACCCTGAACCCGCGCCAGGCCACGGTGCTGTCCAAGGCGCTCATGCCGCGGATGAAGGCGGCCGTCCGGGCCAACGCCGCGGCCGAGCACGCCGGCTACCGCGCCTATCGCGTGGAGGTGGCCGCGTTTCAGTCGGATCACTTGAACGGCAAGCTGATCACCGGAGGCGTCTACGGCCTCGAGTCGAAGCCCGAGCAGGGGAAGGGGCGCGCCATGTACGTGCGGCTCCCGGGGACCATCGGCTTCGGCGTCGAAGTGACCGGCCGCGGGGTGAACACCCTGGCCAAGGCGGCGACCTGGATGCCGTCCCCGGTGCTCTGGATGCTGGGCAACCTCCTCGACGTGAAGGTCAAGGTCACCGATTCGAGCAAGATGCCGATCGGTCCGTACAGCCTGAAGTAGTCCGCCGTAGCGCCCGCCGCGGCATTGTTCGGCCGTGCAATATTATTGAGTAGCGAAAAGAGCGTTTCCCAATGTTATGCACCGAGGTCATCCTCGAGTGCATGACGAACACACGCGAAGCGCGAAACAGCGGTAGGTCGGTGGGGCGGAGCACGGGGGTCGGCGCCGCCCTGCTCGGGGTGTCGCTCTGGTGTGCGGGGTGCTCGCGCCCCGGGTTGCCTGAGACGGGCGACCCGCGGGCAGAGGTCCCTGAGCAACACCTTCCCCCGGCTCCCACACCCGGGGTGGGCCCGACGCCTCCCGGAGTGGCGCCGCCGGGCACCCCCTCTGCGGCGACCGGCTACTGCGCTCCGCAACCGGCGCACCCGGGGTCCGAGCTGGCCCCCGAGCTGCTCGCCTGGGTGCGTGCCGCCGAGGGGAGCTCCTGCCGCCTCGAGCGCCGTACGAGCGGCGGGGTGACGGACGGCTTCCCGACCCCGCTGGAGCTCTTCGCCGCGCCGGGGAGCACCTCGTGCGATGGCGGGGATTGCTTCGTCGAGCTGCCCGCGGTGGCCCGCGCCTGGACCCACCGTCCACCGCCGATGGCCTTCTCGAGACCGGGTGACCTCGAAGGCGAACGCTGGGCTGGCACGATCCGCGCGAAGCGCCACGCGACCACCGGCGAGCTCCACGTGACGGTGCTCGCGATGGAGTACGGCTCGACCGCCGCGCGACGCCTGGAACGGCGCTTCGACCGGGCCGGGCACCTGCTCGAGGACCGCTACCACTTCGGCGGCGCCCTGTGGTTCACGTGGACCAACACCTGGGACGGAGCGCGCCTCGTGGCCTCGCGCTTCGTGGATGGTATCAACCGGACCGGCGTCACGGAGCGCCGGTGGAGCTACCGGGGGGATCGCCTCGTCCGCTCCACCGTGACGCACCGCGATTCGGGGCGCGTGGGGAGCGCCGACTTCACCTACGATGCGGCGGGCCGACTGACCGCCGTGGAGCGCGCGGTGGACGGAGCCCGGTGGGCGCGACAGGAGTGGGTCTACGCGGCCGACGGTCGGCTGCAGCAGAGCCGTACCGAGCTCGCGCCGAAGCTCTACCAGGAGGGGGGGGCGCTCCGCGGCTCCGACGACCTCGAGCCGCTGGTCGCCGCCTTCCACCAGCGCGAATGGACGGCCGCGCGGCCCGAGCGGCCGGCCGCGGGCGGCTGCGCCACGCTGCCTCACGCCATGAGCTACGGCTACCCGGAGGCGGACGGCGTCTACGCCCTGGGCTGGCCCGTCGGGGATCGACCGGCGGGCCTCGATGGCGACTACGGGTTCGGCCCGGCCTACGACACGGGGATCGATAGATGGTTTGGGCACGACCGCGTGGAAGGGATGGCCTGGCACCCGGTGTGGGATGCGCCCGTCCTGCGGGCGGAGCTCGCCTATGACGTGCTCGGCCGCATGGTCGCCGAGAGGCTGTCGGGGAGCGACGGCTCGGTGACGTACGAACGCACCCGCGCGCTGGACGGCGAGCGCGTAGCCAGCGACGTGCGCCTGCTCCACCGGGACGGCCAGCGGCTCGTCACGGCGCTGACCTTCGTCTACGACCGCGACGGGAGGCTCGTGACGCGCGCGTACCGCATGAATGGCGTGCTCGTGGCGCAGCACGGCTGGGCCTACGAGGGGGCCGAGGTCTCGCGGCACACGATCGCGCGCCACGCCATCGCGTCGCGGCCGACCGACGGGGTGGGGGCGATCCCCGAGGGGCTCGGCCAGCTGCCCGCGACCCTGCCGCCCCCCGTGCTGCACGAGCGCCGCTTCTCCGCCGGTGGCCGGCGCATCGCCATCTACCGCAACGGCAACCTGCTCGAGGAGCGCACGCGCGACGCGGCGGGCCGTATCCTGTCCCGGCTCTATCCTCCGGGGTCGCTCCACGCGTTCTCGTACGACGCGACCGGGGAGCTCGCCTCGTACTACTCCGGGGCCCCCGCCGACGCCACGCACGCCATGAGGCTCTCGTACGAGCGCGCGCCGGATGGCCGGCTGCTCGCGCGTCACTGGGGCTACTACGCCGGGCGGTCCGACACGGATCGCTTCACCTACCTCTGTAAGTAGGGCCCCGACCGCCCATGCGGTGCGCGCGCTCCGCGTCTTGTTCGGCGAACCCACCGGTGGCAGAGTCAGCGGGGTGGGGCATTCCCCGCGCCTTCGGAGGCCCATGGAGGTCCGACTCGATTCCCCCGCCGACCAGGCCGTGCTGAGCGCCCTTCGGGGCGGGCAACTGCGGCAGGCGGCGAGTCTGCTGATCCGCAACCACAGCCAGGCCGTGTACGCGGCGTGCCGCTACCTCACCGACGGCGCGGAGGCGGCGGAGGAGCTGGCGTACCGGACCTTCACGGAAGCGGTGACCGAGCTCCTGCACCTCCGGCTGGAGGGCTCGCTCCGGGACTGGCTCCTCGGGGTGGCGCGCGGTCTTGCGCTCCCCGAGGTGCGGGCGCGCCTCTACGCCGCGACGGGGGACGAGCCGGTCGGCACGCCCCGCGGGGCGACCTATCCACCGGGCCTCACGCCGGACCTCCTGCGGGTCGCGATCGAGGAGCTGCCTGTGCCGCTCCGCGTGGCGCTCGCGCTCCGCTACGGCCACGGGCTGGCGCGCGATGCCGTCGCCGCCGCGCTGGATGCGCCGCGCGAGCGGATCGACGCCTGGATCGACGACGGGGTGGGGCAGCTCGAACGCCGCTTGCGCCTGGCTCAGTGCAGCCAGCCGGGGGTCCACGAGCAGCTCCTCGACGCCCTGCGCCACCTGGTCTGGCGGCAACCGGAGACTCTGCCGCGTCGGCTCGAGGCCCTCGTCGGCGCGTTGTAGGACGAAGTGCGACGATCGGCCGCGGTGCGCGGCAAGGAGGAGCGCGTGAGTCAGATCATCATTTACGGCAAGCCGGGTTGACCGTACACCACCAAGGCCCGTGAGGCCTACGCTGGCAAGGACGTCACCTATCACGATGTGAGCCGCGACCCGGACGCGCTCGACGCGATGCTCGTCGCGAGCAAGGGGCGGCGCGTCGTGCCGGTGATCGTGGAGGCCGACAAGGTGACCATCGGGTTCGGCGGCACCTGAGGACTCTGACCCCGCGGGCCGGTCGGCTCGCTCGATTCGCGCGCGCGGCGGCGCCCCCGCCCTTGCCGCGCCTCCTCCGTCGGGTCACGCTTATACGTGATGCCCCGACGGACGGTTGCCTGCTGTGTGGCGCTGCTCCTCCTCGCGGGACGAGACGCCACCGCGTCGCCGCTCGGGATTCCCCACGAGCGCTTCCGCCTGAAGAACGGCCTCGATGTGATCCTCCACGCCGACCGCCGACTGCCTCGCGTGGTGGTCCACGTGCTCTACCGCGTGGGCTCGCGCAACGAGCCCGCAGGACGGTCGGGGGCGGCCCACCTCTTCGAGCACCTCATGTTCTCGGGCTCGCAGAACGTGCCCGAGAAGCAGATCGATCAGCTGATGGAGCGTGCCGGGGGGTGGAACAACGCCTACACGAGCGAGGACATGACGGTCTACTACGACGTCGGACCGTCGCGGCTGCTCGAGCGGCTCCTGTGGATCGAGGCCGACCGCATGGCCACCCTCCCGCTCGCGCTCACGCAGCGCAAGCTGGACCTGCAGCGCGAGGTGGTGCTGAACGAACGCCGCCAGAACTACGAGAACGCCCCCTACGGCGTGGCCCAGCTCCTGTTACCGACCCTGCTCTACCCCAAGGGACACCCCTATAGCTGGCCCGTGATCGGCTCGCCGTCGGATCTGCGGGCCGTGACCCTCCGCGACGTGCAGGAGCTCTTTCGGCGCTTCTATACGCCGCGCAACGCCTCGCTCGTGGTGGCGGGGGACTTCGAGCCCGCCCACGCCCGGAGGCTCGTGGAGCGCTACTTCGCCTGGATCCCGGCCCCGCCCCCCGTGGACGCGCCCCACCGCGCGCCGGTGAGCCTCCGGCGCCCGGTGCAGCGCACCGTCGCCGACCGGGTGAAGACGCCGCGACTCTACCTGGCGTGGCTCTCGCCTCCGGCGCTCACTCCGGGGGACGCGGAGCTGGACCTCGCGGCGATGCTCCTCGCCGAGGGCCGGCGCTCGCGGTTGCACCAGGCGCTGGTCTACGAGCGGCAGGTGGCGCTGGACGTGGAGGCGCGGCAGGACTCCGGTCAGCTCGCCTCCACCTTCGTGGTGGAGGTCACGGCCCGGCCCGGGGTCTCGCGGACGAGGCTCCTCCGGGTCGTGGAGCGCGAGCTCGCGCGCTTTCTGGCCGCTCCGCCGACGGCGCTCGAGCTCGAGCGGGTGAAGAACCAGGTGGAGACCGCCTTCGTGGCCGGGCTGCAACGGGTGCAGCGGCGGGCCGAACTCTTGAACCGCTACCTTGCGCTCACCGGGCAACCCGATTACCTGGGCCGCGATCTGGCGCGTTTTCGCCGGGCCACGCCCGAGGCTGTGCACGCGGCCAGTCGACGCGTGATCGATCTGAGGCGTCGCGTGCAGCTCTGGGTCGTGCCGGCCCACGGAGCCGCGGAGTGACGGCGTTGCTCAGGCTCCTCGTGCTCGTGGCGCTCCTCGGCGCGCAGCTCGCTACCTGCGCCTGCGGCGCGCCGCGCTCGGGCGCCGCCGGGGGGGCGGTCGCCGTGCCGGTCTTCATGAAGCGGCGGCCGCCGCTCGGTCCCGCGCGCGCGCTTCCGTTCCCCGTGGCGACGGTGACGCGGCTCGAGAACGGGCTGCAGGTGTGGATGCTCCCCAAGCGGGATCTGCCGATCCTGCGCCTGGGGGCGCTCGTGCTGCGCGGGGCGTCGAGCGACCCGCCGCAGCGGGTGGGCCTGGCCTACGCCACCGCCGAGCTGCTCGAGAGCGGGGCCGGAGCGCGCGACGCGCTCTCCTTCGCCGCGGAGCTGGAGCAGATGGGCGCGAGCATCTACAGCTCGGCCGACTGGGATTCGATGCTCGTGTCGATCCAGGCGCTCAGCCGCCACGAAGAGCAGGTGCTGGCGCTGCTCGCGGACGTGGTGCGTCGTCCGCGACTCGAGGCGGAGGAGTTCGTGCGCCTCGGCACGCAGCTCCGAGCGCGGGGAGAGCAGCGCCGGACCCGCGCCGACCGCGTCGCGGCGCTCGCGCTCCGTCGCAGCCTCTACGGCGAGCACCCCTACGCGAGGCCGCTCCTCCCGACGCCGACCGAGGTGGATCGCCTGACCGTGGAGGACGTGCGCCGCTTCTACCGGCAGCACGTGCGCCCCGAGAACGTGGTCCTCGTGGCCGTCGGCGACGTGGTCCCCGAGCGCCTGCTGCGGAACCTGCGCGCGCGCTTCGGCGACTGGAAGGGGAGCGAGGAGAAGCCGGAGGAGCGGGCCTCGGGCGAGCCGGAGGCCCGCGAGCTCGATGCGGCGCGCGTCGGGCCGCGGCGCTCCCCGCGGCTGGTGCTGGTCCGCCGACGAGGCGCCAGCCAGTCGGTAATCCGCGTCGGACACCTCCTGCCGCCCCGCGCGGCGACCTCCGAGGCGGCGGTGCGGCTGATCGGGACGATCCTCGGCGGCTGCTTCACGAGCCGACTGAACGAGAACCTGCGCGAGCGGCACGGCTTCACCTACGGGGCGCACGCGGTCTTCGACCAGCCGCGGGGGCCGGGCCAGTTCTACGCCGAGGCGCAGGTGGCGACGAAGGACACGCTCGCGGCGCTCGACCAGCTGCTCTACGAGCTCGAGCGTTTGAGGTCGACCGACGTCCCTCCCGCCGAGCTCCGGAAGGGGCGTCGGCTGGTCGTCGAGAAGCTGCCCGCGCGCGCCGAGACGGTGGCGGGGTTGCTCAACGCCGCGGTGGAGCTGGCTACGCACGGCCGTCCCGCGGACGCGCTCGGCCGGCTTCCCGAGCAGGTGGCCCGCCTGGACGCACGGGGACTGCGTCGGGCCGCAGCGAGTCTTCTCCGGCCTGCCGACGCCACGATCGTGGTCGTCGGGGATACGGATCGCCTCGCGGCTGCCCTCGTGGCGCGTTTCGGTCCTGCGGAGTGGCTGACCGTGGATGGGGAGGCCATCGCCGCGCGCTGAGGGCGGGCCCTCGGGTCGGTCAGGGAAGCGTGCGCGCGCAACGAAAGCCGACCGTGGCATAGGCGGGCGTGGTCTGCGCGGGCAGGTGAAAGCGGCTTGCGGAGCGCAGTTCCTCGGCGGGAGAGAAGTAGGAGCCGCCGCGCACCACGCGGTCGCCGACGGCCACGGCGCTGACGGGGTCGATGCGCGCCGCCCCGCCGAGGTCCGCCGCGTAGAGATCCTGCACCCACTCGGCGAGGTTGCCGGACATGTCGTAGAGCCCCCACGCGTTCTTGGCCTTCTGCTGCACGGGGTGCACGGAGTTGGAGGAGTTGCGCGCGTACCAGCCGATGAGCTCCGCGCCCGGGTCGGCGCGCGGACCGCAGTTGGTGATGGAGCCGTTGTAGAAGGCCGACGAGCTGCCGGCGCGGGCCGCGTACTCCCACTCGGCGTCCGTTGGGAGGCGATACCCCGGACAGCGATAGAGGTCGCTCCCCGCGTAGCCCGGGGCGGCGGTGCAGGCGGTGCTCCCTCGTGTGCCGCTGCAGCTGTAGCAGCGGGCGAGGCCGGCGCTGGCGGAGAGCGCGTTGCAGTACGCCATCGCCTCGTGGGACCCGACGAGCTCGATCGCGCAGCTCGTCCCGCACCCCGTCTTCAACCCGGTCGGCAGGTAGCCGAGGCGCGTGTTGAACTCCCCCTGGGTCACCTCGGCCGCCGCGACCTCGAAGGCGCGCGTCAAGCGGACCTCGTGCTGCGTCTCGTCGGTGGCGTCGCGACAGGGCTCCGTGACCGGCGAGCCCATGCGGAAGCACCCGGCGGGGATCGTGCACCAGCCCGCGGTGCAGCGTTCCACCACGGTCGGGTGCACGCACGGTCCTCCCACCGGGGGAGGGGCATCTGCCAAGGCCGCATCGCGACGGGTGGTGTCCGGGACGCGCGCGTCGGCGGGGAACGCCGGCCGTCCGTCGAGGCTCCGCGTGAGATCGCGGCCCGGCCCTGGGGCGTCGCGAGCGGCACCGTCGGCGTTACCGCGCGCGTCGTCCGGGGTGAGGCCGTCGCCGGGGAACGCCGGGAAGGCGCCATCCCAGCCGCCGGTCGTCCCGTCGTGCAGGTAGGGTGGCCCGCCGTCGCCAGGACCGGCGGGAGCGTCCACGTCTGCCGGGGCGAGGAGGGCGAAGCCGCCGCGCACGCAGCCCGTCGAGAACGGCCCGGCCAGCACCACCAGGGTGGCCACCAGGCGGGTAGACCCGAGAAACGGGATGTACGGACCTCTCACGGGCGCTCACCCAGCAGAGCCAACGGTAGGCCCGCACCTCAGTGTGACGGAGCGCGGCCCAACGCGTCAACGCTCCGGCCCGTTCGGCGGCGCTGCGATGAGAGGTGCCGTTACACTTCCCCGAGCCGGCGCCGGAACCAGCCCGTTGCCAGGGAGGGCCGCCTGTCGTAGAAAGGCCCGCTCGGCGCAGGAGTCAGCCATGAACCTCGTCTTCCTCGGTCCTCCGGCCGCGGGGAAGGGTACGCAGTCCGCGGCGATCATCGACGCGTTCCAGATCCCCCAGATCTCGACGGGAGACCTCATTCGCGCGCAGATCCGCGGCGGCACCCCTCTCGGCGCGCGCTGCCGGGCCTTCACGGACCTCGGCCAGCTCGTCCCCGACGAGCTGGTGATCGAGATGGTCAGGGAGCGGCTGGCGGAGCCCGATTGCGCGGCGGGGTTTCTGCTCGACGGGTTTCCGCGGACCGTGGAGCAGGCCAAGGCGCTCGACGCCCTGCTCGCCGAGCGCGGCAAGCGCCTGGCCCACGTGCTCTTGCTCGAGGTTCCGGACGCGGTGCTCGTCGAGCGCGTGACCGGCCGCCGCTCGGACCCCGACACGGGCAGGGTCTATCACCTGCGCTTCGACCCTCCCCCCCCGGAGGTGGCCGCGCGCCTGATCCAGCGCGACGACGACACCGAGGTCGTGCTCACCTCCCGGCTCCGCGAGTACCACGAGAAGACCGCTCCGCTCGTCCCCTACTACGAGCGGGCGGGCCTGCTGCGCCACATCGACGGTAACGCGCCCATGGCCCAGGTCACGGGTCGTCTGTTCGCCGCGCTCGGGCGGTAGGCGGCCAGCCCCCGCGCGCGCGATGGCCCGACGCAGGAAGCAGGCGAAAACGGCTGCCGAACGGGCCTCGGATCCCGATCGCTGGGTTCGGGTGCGGGTGGCCGAGGATCGCGAGGCGCCCGCTCTCCTGCTCGCGCGACTGGCCCGCGACGTGGATGGAGGAGTTCGCGCAGCGGTGGCGTTCAATCCGAGCGCCCCGCCCGAGGCGCTGCTCGGCCTCGCGCAGGACGCCGAGCCGACCGTGCGCGCGCGCCTGGCCGAGAACGGGCGAACCCCGGCGGAGGCCTTCGTCCGACTGGCCGCGGACCCCGTGCGCGAGGTGCGTTCCTGCGTGGCGAAGAACCCCGCCGCTCCCCCCGAGGTGCTCGCCCGTCTCGCGGAGGACGCGTTCTACTACACGCAGGAGATGGTTGGCGCGAATCCGAGCACGCCGCCCGAGACGCTCACGTCCCTGGCGGCTCATCCCGATTGGGGCGTGCGCAGGGGGGTGGCCTCGAATCCGCGAACGCCGCCCGAGGTGCTCGCGCAGCTCGCCGAAGGGGCCGACGAGTGGGTCATGTACTACCTGGCCGCCAATCCCAGCACGCCCGAAGCGGCGCGCCAGAAGGCCGCCGCCTACCCGCTGCCGGAAGGCTACGTTCGTTTCCTCGAGGACTGAGGGTCCGCGGCGGAATGAGCTGAGCGGGTTGTGGTGGTCGAGGCGCGAGCGAGCCGTCGGCCCGCCGGTGTGCTCTCGAGCCTACTTCGCCGAGGCTGTCGTCACGGGGGCGGGACGGCCGAGATTCTCCATCACCGCGTCGTCGAGGTAGAGGAGTTTTTCGAGACCCGCGGGGAGGAAGAGCTCCTTTGCCCGTCGCCCCGGCTTGTAGCTCGCGATCTTGACCCAGTCGCCCCAGTCCCGCGCCCGCACGGTCCCGCCCGAGAAGTAGGTGTCGATGAGGAGCGGTCGGGCCTCGAAGACCACCTCGCCCTTTCGCAGCGAGAGCCGCGTGTCCACTCCCTCGCAGTAGATGGTCTTGAAGTTCAGCAGGCCGTATTCCCCGAAGTGCAGCTTGTCGCGCTCGCGAGGGATCCAGGCGGTGGCGAGGACCCGATCGGGCGCCCCCTGCCGCAGGAGCGCGAAGACCTTCGTGCGCAGCTCAGTCCAACGGGCCGTCGCAGGCTTCGTCCAGTTGCCCGGTTCGAGGACGTCGGTGATGCGCCGGACCGCGTGACTGGAGATCGCCGCGAACTCCCCCCCGTCCCGGTCGAAGTGCTTCGTGCGCAGCAGGTAGCGCCCCTCCTGATAGGCTTCCTTGTCCCAGTAGAAGAGCTGCGGGTCGAAGCGCAGGAAGCTCTTGACCTGGGTACCGGCCCCGAGCTTCCAGAGAAGCGGGAGGTTCAGGCCTCCCACCACCCGGCCATAGACGGCCCGGCCCTTCGGGGCGGCGACGTAGCGGTCGGCCTCGAGGTTCTTCCCGACGGTGAAGCTGAAGCCCTCCGCCCGGACCGACCCCTGGAGGGCGCAGAGCAAACCGAGGCACCACAGCGTGGAGCGCATGGGTCCTGATCTCCTTCGTTGAGCCCAGGCCAAGTGCAAGCGGCCTGCCAGGATTCAGCGGCCATAACCGTTTGTAATGAGACGGATTACTCGGGCGCGGGGTGGATGCTGGCCTGGCCGTGGCGGCCGTACGGGCCCCCGCTACGTCGGCCGCGTGGAGTCCTTGCTCCAGCCGCCGTTGCGCGAGCCGATGATCTTGTAGACGTTCAGCTCCTCCACCTTGCCCTTCACGCGCAGCTTCGGGAGGGCGATCCCCTCGATGCGGTGCTGGACGTGGGCGAAGGTGTTTTCGCTGACGATGATCTCGCCCGCCTTGGCCATCGAGCAGAAGCGCGAGGCCGTGTTCACCGGGTCCCCGATGGCCGTGTACTGCAGGGTCTTGCTCGAGCCGATGGCGCCGTAGACGCAGGGGCCGGTGCAGATGCCGATCCCGACGTGGATCGGCGGCTGGCTCTCCGAGCGCCGAGTGCGGTTGAACTCGTTCAGCGCTTCCTGCATCTCGATGGCGCAATCCACCGCCAGCGACGGCGCGTCGGGGTTCGCGATCGGGACGCCGAAGAGGGCCATGATCTCGTCGCCCACGTACTTGTCGAGGGTCCCCTGGTAGCGGAAGAGCACCTCCACCATCACCTCGAAGTAGTCGTTCAGCATGCTCACGATGTCGTGAGCGTTCGAGTTCTCGGTCATGGCCGTGAAGCCGCGGATGTCGGCGAAGAGGATCGTCACGTCGCGCATCTCGCCGATGCTGTCCAGCTTCAGCCGCCCCTCGATCATCTGCTGGACCATTCCGGGCGAGAAGAAGCGCTGGAACTGGGCCCGCGTGCTGGCCTCCCACTCGATCTTGTGCGCCAGCCGCGCGTTCTGGATCGCTACGGCGGCCTGGTTGCCGATGCTGGTGAAGACCTGCAGGTCCTTGTCGCTGAAGGCGTTGGTGGCGATCTGCGAGTCGAGGTGCATGATGCCGAGGAGCTCCTGCCCGTGCAGAAGCGGCACGCACATGGTCGAGCGGATCCCCTGCATGATGATGCTGTGGGCCCCCGAGAAGCGGCTGTCCACCGTCGCGTCCGACGAGAGCACGGCCTGCTTCTCGCGGATCACCTCGTTGATGATGCTGTTCGACAGGACGATCTGCTCGCCCGAGCCGCCGTGCTTCTGCTTGGCCACGCGCGGCACGGCCTGCCCCGCGTCGTTCATGAGCAGGATCACGCCGCGGTCGGCGGAGAGCAGCTCGAAGGCCTTGTCGAGGATCTTCTCCAAGAGCCGGTCCAGGTCGAGCTCGTTGCCCACCGCGCGGGCCAGCTCGTGCGCGATGCGCAGCCGCTCGTAGTCGCGCCTTAGCGCCTGCTCGTCGAAGAGCTCCCGCTCGGGGCGGAAGTCCGCGTCGGGCCCGGCCGCGATGCGCTGCCGGATGTGGCTCTGCATCGTCCCCGGCGCGATGGTGACCCGTTCGACCACCGGCGCGTGCGCGTCGTCGCGATAGAGGAGGCGCGTGGAGCCGAGCACGATCTCGTCGCCCTCGCGCAGCACCCGCTGGGTGACGCGATCCTGGCCGATGTAGGTCCCGTTCAGGCTTCCCAGGTCCTTCAGCAGGAAGCGCCGGTCGGGCGTCTGGATGATGTGGCAGTGCTCTTTCGAGACGATGCGATCGAGGATCTGGATCGTGTTGTCCGGGTGGCGCCCGATGCTGTTCATCGGCCCCAGCTCGAACTCCTGGGGCTCGTCACCCGATACGAGGATCAGTTTTGCCATGCCGCCCCTGAAACCGTCTGCTGCTTCACAATGCCCGCGCCATGTTACGGCGACGGCCGGGGCAGCGTAAAGGGGATTATGGAGCGGGAGAATCCGCTACAATGGCCGCCCAGTCCGAGGGAGGACGAATGCTGAAGACCAATGAAAGCCCCCGCCGCCCGCGGCCGACGCTCTGGCGCTCGGCCGAGGTGGCCTCCGACGTGGAATCGATCAAGCGTTCGTTCGTACGCAACGTCCAGGCCTATCTCGGCCGCGACGAGATCGCCGCCACCCCGCGCGACCGGTTCCACGCCCTGTGCCTGTCGGTACGCGAGGCGCTCATCACGCGCTGGATCAACACCCAGCAGACCTACTACCAGGCCGACGCGCGCCGCGTGTACTACATCTCGATGGAGTACCTGATGGGGCGGGCGCTGCACAACGCGCTCGTCAACCTCGGGCTGCTCGAGCCCTTCCGCCAGGCCATGGACGAGCTCGGCTACTCGCTCGACGAGCTCGAGGACCTCGAGGCCGAGGCGGGCCTCGGCAACGGCGGCCTCGGGCGCCTCGCGGCCTGCTTCCTCGACTCGCTCGCCACGCTGCAGATCCCCGGCTACGGTTACGGGCTGCGCTACGGCTACGGCATCTTCCGGCAGGAGCTCCGCGACGGTCGACAGGTCGAGGAGCCCGACGACTGGCTCAGGCTGCCGAACCCGTGGGAGATCGCCCGCCCCGAGTACAACGTGCGCATCAGCTTCGGCGGGCGGGTCCAGGTCTACGCTGACGAGCGGGGAAGGCTCAGGCACCGCTGGGTCGACACGCACGACATCCTGGCCACGGCCTACGACACGCCGATCCCCGGCTTTCGCAACAACACGGTGAACACCCTGCGCCTCTGGGAGGCGCGCGGCACGGCGGACTTCGACTTCGAGGACTTCAACGCGGGCGACTACATCCGCGCCGTCGAGCACAAGGTCATGGCCGAGAGCATTACCAAGGTGCTCTACCCGAACGACAACGTCTATTCGGGCAAGGAGCTGCGGCTGCGGCAGCAGTTCTTCCTCGTCTCGGCCACCCTGCAGGACGCGATCCGCCGGCACCTCTCGAACCACGGGACCCTCGACAACCTGGCCGACAAGGTGGTCTTCCAGCTCAACGACACGCATCCCTCGCTCGCGGTGGTGGAGCTGATGCGCCTGCTCCTCGACGTGCACGGCTACGACTGGGAGAAGGCGTGGGAGATCACGACCCACTCGATGGCCTACACGAACCACACGCTCCTCCCCGAGGCGCTGGAGAAGTGGCCGGTGGAGATGATTGCGAGCCTCCTGCCCCGCCACGGCCAGATCCTCGAAGAGGTCAACCATCGCTTCCTCGAGGAGGTGCGGCAGCGCTTCCCGAACGACCCGGAGCTGGTGCGGCACGTCTCCCTCTTCGAGGAGGGGACGCACAAGATGGTGCGCATGGCGAACCTGGCCGTGGTGGGGTCCTTCTCGGTCAACGGCGTGGCGGCGCTGCACACGGAGCTGCTCAAGCACCGCGTGATGCCCGAGTTCCATCGGATCTGGCCGCGCAAGTTCAACAACAAGACCAACGGCGTGACCCCGCGCCGCTGGCTCCTCTCGTGCAACGCGCCGCTCGCGGAGCTCATCACGCGGCGCATCGGAGACGCCTGGCCTACCAAGCTCGACGAGCTCAGCCGGCTGAACGAGGCCACCAATGAGGAGGGGTTCCTGCAGGACCTGTCGCTCGTGAAGCGCGAGGCGAAGGTGCGGCTGTCGAACCACATCGGGCGGCTCTTCGGGCTCAAGCTGGACCCCGACTCGATCTTCGACATTCACGTCAAGCGCATGCACGAGTACAAGCGTCAGCTCCTGAACGCGCTGCACATCATTCACCTCTACCTGCAGGTGAAGCGCAACCCGGGCTATCTGCGCACGCCGCGGACCTTCCTCTTCGGGGGCAAGGCGGCGCCGGGATACGCCATGGCCAAGCTGATCATCAAGCTCATCAACGACATCGCGCAGCGCGTGAACGCCGACCCGCACGTCAGCCAGTGGATCAAGGTCTTCTTCTTCCCCAACTACAGCGTGAGCGCCGCCGAGGCGCTCTTCCCGGCGGCCGACGTCTCGCAGCAGATCTCGACGGCCGGGTTCGAGGCCTCGGGGACGGGGAACATGAAGTTCGCGCTGAACGGGGCGGTGACGCTCGGCACGCTGGATGGAGCGAACGTGGAGATCGCGGAGGCCGTGGGGCCCGAGAGCATCTTCATCTTCGGCCACACCGTCGAGGAGGTGGACCGGCTGCGGCGCGAGGGCTACCAGCCGCGGCGCCTCTACCACGAGAATCCGCACGTCGCCGAGGTGCTGGACCTCCTCGCGGGGGAGTACTTCAACCCGGACCACCCGGGACTCTACCAGCCGATCGTCGAGTCGCTGCTCCACTCCGACTACTACCTGCTCCTCGCGGACTTCGAGACCTATCGGCAGGCGCAGCTCAGGATCGACGAGGCCTACGCCGATTGGACGCGGTGGCACCGTATGTCGCTAAGGAACGTGGCCCAGGTGGGGCAGTTCTCGAGCGACCGTACGATCCGCGAGTACGCGCATGACATCTGGAAGGTGCACGCGTACCCCATCGAGCTGAAGTGATGTCCGGCGAGCTGGAGGCCTTCCGGCGGGAGATCCTCGAGGGGATCCCCGAGACGTTGCCCGAGGCGCCGCCGGGGGGGGCGGGGGTGAGCCACGCGCCGAGCCGCCGGCAGGTCCTCTCCGCGACGGAGCGGCGTTTGGCGCTGAGGAACGCTCTGCGCTACGTGCCGCGGGCGCACCACGCGGCGCTCGCTCCCGAGCTGGCGGAGGAGCTGGCGCGGGAGGGCCGGATCTACCTCCGGCGCTATCGGCCGCACGTCGCGCTGCGGGCGCGGCCCATCGACGATTACCCGGCCCGCTGCGTCGAGGCGGCGGCGATCATGCACATGATCGCGAACAACCTGGACCCGGCCGTGGCGCAGCATCCCGAGGAGCTCATCACCTACGGCGGCAACGGCGCGGTCTTCCAGAACTGGGCCCAGTACCGGCTGACGATGCAGTACCTGGCGCACCTCGAGCGGGACCAGACGCTGGTGCTCTATTCGGGGCATCCGCTCGGCGTCTTTCCGTCGGGGCCGGAGGCGCCACGGGTGGTGGTCACGAACGGGATGGTGGTCCCCGCCTTCGGCTCGCCCGAGGAGTACGAGCGGCTGAACGCGCTCGGCGTGACGCAGTACGGGCAGATGACGGCCGGGAGCTTCATGTACATCGGGCCGCAGGGGATCGTGCACGGCACCACGATCACGCTGCTCAACGCGGGGCGGAGGTATCTCGGCCTCGGCGACGCGGAGGGGCTCGGGGGGCGGCTCTTCGTCAGCTCGGGTCTCGGGGGGATGAGCGGCGCGCAGGGCAAGGCGGCGGTCATCGCCGGGGCGGTGGGGGTCGTCGCGGAGGTGAACCCGCACGCCGCGAAGAAGCGGCACGAGCAGGGCTGGGTCGAGGAGGTGGAGACGGACCTCGACCGGGTGCTCGTGCGCGTGGAGCGCGCGCGTCGGGCGCGGGCGCCGCTTTCGCTGGCCTACCTCGGCAACGTGGTGGACCTCTGGGAGCGGCTCGCGCGCGAAGGGGTGGCGGTGGAGCTCGGCTCGGATCAGACCTCGCTCCACAACCCGTACGGCGGCGGCTACTACCCGGCCGGGCTCTCGTTCGAGGCGGCGCAGGAGCTGATGGTCCGGGACCCGGCGGCGTTCAAGGAGCGGGTGCAGGCCTCGCTCCGCCGGCAGGTCGAGGCGGTGAACGCGCTCGCGTCGCGCGGGATGGCCTTCTGGGACTACGGCAACGCCTTTCTCCTCGAGGCGGGGCGCGCGGGGGCCGAGGTGCTTCGCGCCGACGGGGGCTTTCGCTACCCGTCCTACGTCGAGGACATCATGGGGCCGATTTGCTTCGACTACGGCTTTGGCCCCTTTCGCTGGGTTTGCACGAGCGGCTCGGCGGAGGAGCTGCGGCTGACCGATCGGATCGCGGCGGCGGAGCTCGAGGCGCTCGCGGCCGAGGCGGTGCCGGAGACGCGGCAGCAGCTCCTCGACAACCTGCGCTGGATCCGGCACGCCGAGGAGCACCGGCTGGTGGTGGGCTCGCAGGCGCGCATCCTCTACGCGGACGCGGCGGGGCGCGTGCGCCTCGGGCTGGCCTTCAACCGCGCCCTTCGCGAGGGGCGGATCGCGCGACCAATTGTCCTCGGGCGCGACCATCACGACGTCTCGGGGACGGACTCTCCGTACCGGGAGACGGCGGACCTTCGCGACGGCAGCAACCGGTGCGCCGACATGGCCGTGCACAACGTGATCGGCGACGCCTTCCGCGGGGCCACCTGGGTCTCGCTCCACAACGGCGGCGGGGTGGGTTGGGGGCAGGTGATGAACGGCGGCTTCGGCCTCGTGCTCGACGGGAGCGCGGAGGCGGACGCGCGCGTGCGGAGCATGCTCCACTTCGACGTGAACCACGGTATCGCGCGTCGCGCGTGGGGCGGGAACCGGGGGGCGGTCTCCTCGATCGGGCGCGCGATGACCGAGGAGCCGCGGCTGCGCGTGACGCTCCCCGAGGCGGCCGACGAGGCGCTGGTGGACGCCGCCGTGCGCGCGGCCTACGGAGAGCGTGGATAGCGGGCCAGGGGGCGGTCTAAACGGCCGCTCCGGGGTCGGTGATCGCGGAGCTACTTGCGGCGCAGGATCGCCAGCTCGTGGGTCGCGCCGTTCACGACGTACAGGCCGAGCTTCCCGCCGTCGCTCGTGAGCTGTTTCACGGTGGCCGTGCCGCCGGGCTCCACCACCGAGGTCATGGCGACGCTGACACCGATGCGGTCGCCGATCACGCGCAGGTCGACCGTGCGCACCCCGGCGAAGGAGGAGGCGCTTCCCGTCAGCGTCACCGCGAGCTGCGCGCCGATCCCCTCGGCGTCGCTCGTGGCCTCGTTCAGGATCACGTCGCCGTCGGCGGTGAGCGCGAGCTCCTTGCCCTGACTCAGCGCGGACTTCACCTCGGCGAGGGTGAAGCCCCAGAAACGCTGCTGCTTGGTCGTCGGTTGTAGCTCGCTCACCGCGACCCAGTCGGTGCCCACCGCGAGGGAGCCATGCGTCTGCGACAGGCCGGTGATGAGTCGTCGCGCGGTGTACGAGGTGAGCCAGGCGGCCGGGTCGTGGGTCACGGCGTAGACGGCCGCCCCCTGCTTGGCGGTGTCCACCCCCTTCGCGAGCACGAGCAGCGTCTTGTCGGCGATCCAGACCGCGTCGAAGGCGTCGGGCGCCGTGCGGCCGAAGAGCTGCGTGGAGCCCGTCGCCTTGCTCGCGAGGTCGAGCTGGACCCCCTCCGGATCCTGGACCGTGCCGTAGGCTAAGGCGGCCGTCTCGAGGCCAGAGACGTCGAGAAACGGGCTGGCGCGGTAGGTGAACTGAGGGGAAAGCGCCGTGGCCCAGATGGGATCCTTCGCGCCGAGAGCGCCGCCAGCCAGCAGGCGCGTGCGGTCGAGCGCCAGGGTCATGGGGAGCTTCGTGAGGGTGAAGAGGTAGGGCGCGCGCAGGCCGAGAGCCTCGACCGGACCGGCCAGCTTCACACGTGTATCGACGCAGTAGCCTGGCCCGAGGCGCAACGGGGGCAAGCTGCAGGAATCGATCGATCCGTCGGAGCCTGTCCCGTCGGTGCGCGTTGCATCGCCGGGGCGGGCGTCGGTGGAGGCCTCGCGCCGCCCGCCGTCGATCGCCCCGCCGTCCCGGGTCCAGCTCGCCCCGTCGGGATAGAGGTAGACGTCACGCGTGCCTCCGTCGAGCAGTGGCGGCGCGCTGTTGCAGGCGGCGAGGAGCGCGGCCGCGCCGAGGAGCCGGGGGGCCAGGCGCCAGGGGATCACTCGCTCTCCTTGCCGTCGAAGATCTCCGCGCTCCTCTTGCACCACGCGGTCGGGACGTTGCCGCGCTGCAGGTGCAGGTCCGGCGCGGAGCCGAGCTCGTCGAGGCGCTTCGAGCCGAGAGTGCGGATCGCGGCGAGGGCCACGCCGTTCTTCATGCTCGCGTTCCAGAAGAGGAAGCCCTCGCTCCCGGCGCGGCGGGCGGCGTCGATCTGCTTGAGGATGAACTCGGGGCCGAAGAAGGAGACGCTGGCCGGGTAGGACTGCAGAAAGGGCCTGAGCACGATCCCCTTCGCCTTCTGCCGCGCGCGCCAGAGGCCGCAATGGATCAGGTCGTAGACGCGCTCGGTGACGCGGTTCTCCTTGAAGTAGCTGTTCATGCCGTTGGCGTACATCATCGGCGAGACGGCGTCGGCGTACTTGGCCATGAGCTCGATGGTCTGCCCGAGGCGGCGCGGGTCCCCGTCCACTAGGGTCGTCAGCCCGTAGATGTCCACCGAGAGCGGGATGCGCAGAGCCCGGTCGGCCTGCTCGAGGAAGCTCGCGATGAGGCTCGCGCGGTCGCGCCCGTCCTGGTGCAGCCAGACGCCGAGGGTGCCGGCCTTGCCCTTCGGGAAGCGGACGTAGTCGAACTGCACCTCGTCGAAGCCGAAGCTCTCGGCCTCGAGCGCGATGCCGACGACGTAGTCGCGCACCTCGGCCGAGTAGGCGTCGATCCAGCCCGCTCCGGCGGAGAAGAGCCGCCGCGCCCCCTGCCCGATCCGCACCGAGAGGTCCGGGCGCACGACGGGCAGGCGGCTGTCCTTGAAGCAGACGATGCGCGCGATGACGTAGATCCCCTCGTCGTGGAAGGCCTTGACCAGCGCGGCGGGGTCCTTGATCAGCGGATAGCGCACCCCCTCGCTCTGCGGCAGGCGGCTCGGGTAGAGCAGGTGGCCGAAGTCGTCCTTGAGGTCGAGAACCACCGCGTTCAGATGGGCGCGCTTCAACATGCGGGCCGTGGTGCGCGCGCCGAACTTCTTCACCCAGGTGGGGGTGAGGTAGAAGCCCCGCGCGCGTTTCCCGGCGGCGGGCATCGTGTCGGAGAGGCCGTGGTCCGGCAGCTTTCGGGGCTGGTAGGGGCGCACGGCGGGGGCGTATCGCTTGCGCTTGGCCTCGGGAGGGAGACCCAAGGGGCCGACGTCGGCGAGCTTCGCGGGCGCGCGTCCCGCGTGGAGGAAGATGACGAATGCAAGCGCGCACTTGACCGGGCGCAAGAGCGCGAGACGGAGGGGCCGTCGAGCCGCCGGGAGCCGATGCATGGCAGACAGGTATCGTTTTTTCGCGGTGAAGGCAACGGTTGGCGACGGCGATGCGAATGGGTAGGATGGTGGGCGTCGACGAGGCGTCGACGGGGAGCCCATCGAGGGCTCGCAGCCTGCTGGAGGATGCGATGATTCGACTCTATTCGGCGGATGGTGGCGACACCATCGGCGAGATCTCCGAGGAGCAGCTCCAGTTCCTGAAGGACAACCTCGAGGAGGAGAGCGAGGAGGATCGGGAGTACTACCTCACCGCCGACACCCTGGACGTGTTCGAGGAGGAGGGGTGCCCGCCCGCCCTGCTGAAGCTGTTGCGCGAGGCCCTCGGGGACGGGGAAGGGCTCGAGGTGGGCTGGGAAGAGGAATAGCGTCGCGCGCGGTCATTCTCCCGCCCGCTTCTTTCCGTCGCGTAGGTCCCCGATCAGGTGCAGCGCGAAGGCCGCGAGGGCTGCCCAGAGTAGGCCCCTCGCGAGCGCCGGTTCCTTTCCCGCAACGAGCAACGCGACTCCGCTGCCGAGCAGCGCCGTGCTGACGATCGCGGCGCGCAGGCGGCGGCCGAGACGCTCGGTGGCGCGTGCGGCGGCCGGGTCCACGGTGCGCACGCGAAGCCGACCGTGGCGCAGGTCCTCGAGCAGTTCGTGGAGCTGCATCGGCAGGTCGCGGGCGAGGGTGCCGAGGCGGCCGGCGCCGCGGCCGAGCTCGCCCACGAGGCGCATCGGGTGGTAGCGCTGCCAGACGATGCGCGCGAGGTGCGGTCTCGCGACGCCGAACAGGTCGAGCTCGGGGTAGAGCTGCTTCCCCACCCCCTCCACGGTGAGGATGGCGCGGGTCATCATGGTGAGCTCGGTCGGGATCTCGAGGTCGAACTTCATCGCGCCGACGATCAGGTCGCGGAGCAGCGCCGAGCCCTCCATCTCCTTCAGCGGACGGCCGAGGTGCTTGCGAGACACGTTGCGCACGTGCTGGCGGAAGGGCTCGAGCTCCACCTTGCGTCCGGGGCGCGCGAGCGAGAGGAGCGCGTCGGCGATCGCCTCGGCGTCATTGCGGGCCGCGGCGATGATCAGGTCCACGGTGCCGTCGCGGAGCTGCGGGGGGAGAAAGCCGACGGAGCCGAGGTCGAGCAGGCCGAAGACGAGCGGCTGTGCGGGCGCGTAGCCACCGTCCGCCGGGCGCGGCAGGACGAGCACGTTGCCCGGGTGCGGGTCCGCGTGAAAGAACCCGTCCTCGAAGAGCATCTTGAGCAGCACCCGCACGGCGGTCTCGGCCACCCACTGCGCACTCGCGCCGGCCTCGACGGCCTTGTCCACCTTGAGCCCGTCGAGGAACTCCATCGTCAAGACGCGCCGCGAGGAGACCTGCCGGTAGATGCGCGGGAAGCGCACCGCCGGGTCGCCCTCGAAGTTGCGCGCGAACTGCTCGGCGTTGTGGGCTTCGATGGTGAAGTCGAGCTCGGCGGTGATCGTGCGGTCGAACTCCTCGGCCAGGCCCACCGGCGAATAGACGCGTGTGGCGGGGAGCGTTCGCTCGAGGGTGCGCGCGAGGAGGTGCAGGAGCTCGAGGTCGCGCTGCACGGTGACGGCGATCCCGGGGCGCTGGACCTTCACGGCCACGAGTCGCGGCTCCGGCTCGTCAGGGAGGCGCAGCGTCGCGCGGTGCACCTGGGCCACCGAGGCGCAGGCGAGCGGGGTCGCGTCGAAGGTGACGAAGAGCTCTTCGATCGGCGCGCCGAGGGCCTCTTGCACCTGTTCGCGCACGGCAGCCTCGGGGATCGGCGGGACGGCGTCCTGCAGCCGCGAGAGCTCGGCGACGACGTCCTCGGGGAGGAGGTCCGAGCGCGTGGAGAGGAGCTGGCCGAGCTTGATGAAGGTCGGTCCGAGCTCCTGAAAGACGAGGCGCAGCCGCTCGCCGAGAAGCGGGCGGGGGAGCGGCGTGCCGTCCTCGGCCTTGCCCTCCTTGCCGAGGCCGAGGCGCGTCGCGAGCTCGCCGAAGCCGTGGCGCGCGAGCACCTGGGTGATCTGCCGCAGGCGGTCCAGGTCGCGAACGGTGCCGAGGAGGGACATGCGGCCGGCAGAATACTGACCCGCTTGTGGCCGGTCAACGAAGGTAGGTAGAGTGGCGCCGTGCCGCTCGTCGAGATCAACGGCCGAAGGTTGTGCTACCGCGTCCGGGGCGAAGGGCGACCGGCGGTGCTCTTGCTCCACGGGGCGGGGGCCTCTTCGCTGCACTTCCTCGAGCTGGCGAACCGGCTCGGTCGCGGGCGGCGCGTGGTGGCGCTCGACCTACCGGGACACGGGCGGAGTCCCGCGCTCACGCCCCTGCCGAGGCCCGAGAGCTTGCTCGGCGCGTATCGGGACGCGGCGCTCGCGCTGGCCGAGCGGCTCGGTCTCGGGCGGTACGTCGTGCTCGGGCACTCGATGGGGGGGGCGGTGGCGCTGGAGCTGGCGCTCGGGCATCCGGAGCGGCTCGCGGGACTGGTGCTGCTCTCGAGCGCGGCGCGCCTCGGCCTGGATCCCGAGCTCGGCCCCCGGCTAGGGCGGCCCGAGGCGGTGACCGCGTGGCTCGCGGCGCGAGGCTATTCCCCGACGGCGAGCGCCAGGCAGGTGGAGCTCTGGGCCGCGCGCCACGTCCAGTGCGGGCCGGCGCTGTTGCGGGCGGACTTCCTCGCCTGCGACGCGGCGGACCTGACGGCGCAGCTTCCGGAGGTGAAGGTCCCGACGCTCGTCGTGGGAGGGGCCGACGACCGGATCACGCCGCCCGAGCTGCAGGAGCGGCTCGCGAGGGCGATCCCGCGCGCGCGCCTCGAGCTCCTCGCGCGGACCGGGCACTTCGCCTACTGGGAGCGGCCGGAGGCGCTCGCGGCGGTCGTTTCCGCGGCGTCGTTCTCGGCGTAGGGCGCGGAGCTAAGGGCCCTTCCCCTCGTCGTCGTCCGGTGCCTTCTTCCGTCCGAGGAGCGGGATGAAGAGGTGCGGTACGTGGGGGATCACGTGCAGGAGGAGCCCCGCGAGATGCGGCGCGAGCGCGGCCACGATGGCGCTCGTCTTCGTGCCCGCCTTCCCGCTGCGCGCGACGAGGCGCCCGACGCGTTTCCAGCGGGGGCGCTTCGTGCGCTTCGGGGCGGCGGTTCGCTCCGGCTCGTCGGTCATGGGGCGACGCTACGTGATTTGCGCGCCGAGGGGTAGTAGAGATGGAGGCGTCACTCCGTCTCCACCGCGTAGTCAAGCGCGCCGAAGTTCTTCACCGGCTCGCTCGACGGGCCGTCCGCGTCCACGTCGAAGACCTTGGTGGCGTAGCCGGCCTTGCTCTCCTCCTGCCACCGGAAGGACTCGAAGATCTTGTAGACGATCGTGGCGCGGTGGTCCTTGGTGGCGCTCGGGGAGAGGACGAGGGGCTTCGGGAAGGCGAAGGTGAGGTAGGTCTTGCCGCCGCTCTGCGAGACCTGGCCGCCGCCCGTCGAGGGGAGGGCGGGCAGCGAGCCCTTCAGGCTCCGCTCCACGGTGGCCACCTTGAAGGTGTACTCGGCCTCGCCCTGCTTGTAGCTCTTGCCGTCGAGGCTGGTGTCGCTGAGCGCTCCTCGCAGGGTGAGCTCCCCGGGGATGGTCATCCCCTGGGCGTGCACGGTGGCGTCCACGGTGGCTTTGCCCCAGGCGAGCACGATGCGTCCGTGGGTGTAGCTCCCCGCGGGGAGCTGCTTAAGCGGCGCCTCCCCCGCGAGGGTGGTGCCCTTCAGGTCCACGCGTCGCGGCGTCGCCCCGTGATCGAAGACCAGGACCGGGCTCGGGTCGGTCGCCGAGCGCAGCACCTCGAACCGGGTCAGGCCCATCTCGTAGGTTTTGGGCGTCTGCCCCGACAGCCCGTCGTTAAGCTGCATGGGCGTCAGATCCCCCTTCACGTAGATCCGGAGCATCGCGCCCCCGCCAGCCTCCGAGGCGCCGCCGTCGCCGCCCGCGCGGCCGTCCGGGGTGACGCCGCCTCCGTCGGTGCGCGCTCCGTCAGGCGCGTTGCCACCCGCGTCCGTCGTCGCGGGGGTGGTGGAGCTCGTGCACCCCACGAGCAGCGAGGTGAAGGCGAGAGTGGACAGCGAGTATCGACGTCGCGACATGGGTCTGCTCCATCAAGCCAAGTTAGGAAGCGGACGATAGCGACAGAAGGGAGGGCGGGGCGGTGATCCGCCGCACGCGGGCAGGCTGGACGCTACGTCTGGTCCTTGCAGCGACCGGAGCTGGCCTCGCAGCTCCCGCTCTTCGGCTGCGGGCAGACCACCGCGGGGCAGCCGGCCACCTTGCACTTGTGGCCGTCCCAGAGGGCCTTGATCTTGGCGAGCACCGCCGTGGCGTCGCCGTGGATATACGTCGGACAGCCGCAGCGGAGCTTGTCGAGCTCGACGCGTACGGTGCACTGCACGCCGGGAGCCGAGGGAGAGCACTTCTTTGCGTTCTCGACCTGCTTCTCGTAGGCCGTGGCGAACGAGTCGCAGATCGCCTGCATCGCGCCGTCCTTTCCCGAGGAGAGCCCGTCGGGCATCACGATGCCCAGGTCCACCACGGAGGTGGAGTCCTTGAAGTGCAGGTCCGAGCGCTTGATGTCCTGCTGCGCGCTGGCGTCCTTCGCCGGGCCGTCGGCAGCCGCGCTGTCCGCCGCGGCGCCATCCCGCGTGGTGCCGGTGTCCGGCGTGCTGCTGTTGCTCGAGCAGGCTGCGAGCGCGAGGGCGAGCCCGCCGCCGAGAAGTGTGACTCTTCGAAAAGTGAGCATGGATTCCTCCGCTGATACGTCGTGCGGAGCCCTCCATAGCACGGTCGCTCGCAAGCCACCAGATGGTGGCAGTCGTGGGGTGTGATCGCGGGCGGCGGTGGGCGCACACGGAGGGCGGGGGGGGACCGGTGCGGCGGGGAGGTCTTCTGTTCGTGCAAGAGCCTCTCTTGACGTAGAACCAGCGTTCTGCTAATATTAGCCTTATTCATGCTGGCACGCAAACGCAAATCCCCCTCGGGCGATGACCGGTCTTCGGGCACCCGTGCGCCGGCGGGTTCTGCGAAGCAGCTTCCACTGCCTATGCGCGAGGCGACGGGGTGGGGTGGAAAGCGGAATGGCGCGGGGCGGAAGAAACAGCCGGGAAGCGGACTGCCGCATCGCGCACGGCCACTCCTGGCCAGCCGATTCCCCGTGCACGTCACGATGAAGGTGGTGGAGGGGCTACCGAACCTGCGGAGCAAAAAGCAGCTTCGCGCGATCGAGACGGCGTTCGTCAAGTCGGCGGGGCGGTTTGGCCTGAACCTCGCCCACTACTCGATCCAGAAGAACCACCTGCACCTCGTGACCGAAGCAAAGGACCGGGAGGTGCTGATGCGAGGCCTGCGCGCGCTGGCGATCCGGCTCGCGCACACGCTGAATAAGACCGTGGGCCGCAAGGGGCGCGTCTTTCAGGACCGCTACCATCAGCACATCCTGCGCACACCGAGTGAGGTGCGCGCAGCCCTCGCCTACGTACTGAAGAACGCTTCACACTGCACCTCCTCGCTATTTGGGCGGAATCGTAAGGGTCAGCTGCTC